>USSR01000033.1 GCA_900557355.1 uncultured Bacteroides sp. | reverse complement strand
ACTATATCTGTATAAACTAATACTAAGAAGATGCAGCAAATTTATGAATTTATAGCCAATAAGCAGACATTCAGCCGAGTATTTATGCTTTTTTTGTGCTGTCTGCTCCTTTCTACATCCACTTTTGCTCAAAATAGCAGTGCCCGGATTACGATCCATAAGAAAAACATATCGGTCATCGAGGCATTGAAAGAAGTGGAAAAACAAACGAAACTGTCCGTTGGCTACAACGAATCGCAGTTGAAAAACAAACCCTCCATCAATTTGGCGTTGGAAAAGGCTACGTTGGAGAGTTCTTTCAAAGAAATCCTTAAAAATACAGGATATACCTATCAGTTAAAAGGAAAATACGTAATCATCGTTCCGCAAGAAAAACAGGAAGTGGAAATCGCGTCTGCCAAACGTATCACCGGACGTGTGCTGGATGATAACGGAGAACCTCTAATTGGGGTTAATGTACATGTTGAAGGAACGAGTGTCGGGTCTATCACGGACATGGACGGTAATTTTATACTCGAAGCTCCTGTAGGAAGCGTGTTGAGTATCAGTTATGTAGGTTATACTCCACAGACGGTAAAAGTGACCGGCCAGAATACGTATAGTGTGCGGCTGGTTTCAGATACAAAACTGTTGAGTGAAGTCGTTGTAACCGCACTTGGTATTAAACGCGAACAGAAAGCGTTGAGCTATAACGTACAACAAGTAAAGTCCGACGAACTGACTCAGATTAAGGATGCTAATTTTGTGAACAGCCTGAATGGTAAAGTAGCGGGAGTTACTATCAATACGAGTTCTTCCGGTGTCGGTGGGGCAAGTAGAGTGGTCATGCGTGGTACGAAGTCCATTGAACAGAGTAGCAATGCTTTGTACGTGATTGACGGTATTCCTATGTATAATTTCGGTGGCGGAGGTGACACGGAATTTGGCTCAAAAGGGGCCACCGAGGCAATTGCTGATATTAATCCGGAAGACATAGAAAGTATTTCCGTATTGACCGGAGCAGCGGCGGCCGCCCTTTATGGTAGTAATGCGGCGAATGGCGCGATTGTGATTACTACGAAAAAAGGACAGGTAGGCAAACTGCAAGTCGGTGTATCAAGTGGCATTGAATGGTTGAATGCTTTTAAGATGCCCGATTTCCAAGGACGTTATGGTACAGGAAGTAATGGTAAAACAGGAAATTCCAATATTTATAGCTGGGGACCGAAGCTGACCCCGGCTGCTCAAACAGGATATGAACCGGATGATTTTTTTGATACGGGTGCGGTATATACAAATTCCATTACGCTGTCTACCGGAACAGATAAAAATCAGACTTTCTTTTCTGCAGCTGCCGTCAATTCGGCAGGGATGGTTCCCAACAATAGGTATAACAGATATAATTTTACTTTCCGTAATACGACCAGTTTCTTGAATGATAAGATGAAACTGGATGTAAGTGCAAGCTATATTCTCCAGAACGACCGTAATATGACCAATCAGGGGCAGTACTCCAATCCATTGGTTTCTGCTTATCTTTTCCCTCGTGGAGACGATTTCTCTATCGTGAAGAATTTCGAGCGTTGGGATGAAGCGCGAAAGATCAGTGTACAGTTCTGGCCACAGGGCGAAGGTGACCTCCGTATGCAGAATCCTTACTGGATTGCTTACCGTAATCTCCGTCTGAACAACAAGAAACGTTATATGGCTTCGGCAGGTTTGAGTTACCAGATTCTTGACTGGCTGAACGTGGCAGGGCGTGTCCGCATCGACAATACTCATAGCGAATATGAAGGTAAACTCTATGCAAGCAGTAGTAATACGCTGACTGACGGTAGTACGCAGGGACATTATACGGTAAACAACGGACAATATTCACAGACGTATGCCGATGTGTTGGTGAACATCAACAAACGTATTCAGGATTTTACGATAGTTGCCAATATTGGTGCCAGTTATAGTGGAGTGACTAGTAAAGAATTGGGCTACGCCGGACCGATACGCGAAACGGGTATTCCTAATTTGTTCAATGTCTACGATCTTGACAACGCAAAGAAACGTGCTACGCAGGTAGGGTGGCGTGAAGCGACCGAGTCAGTTTTTGCCAGTGCCGAAGTAGGGTGGAAAAGTATGCTCTACCTCACCGTGACAGGACGTAACGACTGGGCTTCCCAGTTGACGCATTCTCCGCAGGCTTCTTTCTTCTATCCTTCCGTAGGACTTTCGGCAGTCATCACTGAAATGTTGAAACTGCCCGATTGGGTGGATTATCTTAAAGTACGCGGATCGTTTAGTTCTGTCGGTAATCCTTATCCGCGTTTTCTTACTTATCCTACTTACTCGTATGATGCCAATAAGCAAGACTGGAAATCGCAGACGAATTATCCCATTGGTAAATTATATCCCGAACGTACCGACTCGTGGGAGATAGGGTTGGATGCAACCTTATTTAAAGATTTCAAGTTGAGCGGATCATTCTATTACGCTAATACTTACAATCAGACATTCGACCCGCGGCTTCCCGTATCGTCGGGATACGATAAACTGTATGTGCAGACAGGATATGTACGTAACTACGGTTTCGAGGCTATGTTGTCTTATGGACATCGTTGGGGAGATTTCAGTTGGGACAGCAGTTTTACATTCTCGGCCAACAAGAATGAAATCGTAGAATTGGTAAAAGATTACGTTCATCCGGAAACGGGCAAGACATACAATGTGGATAAACTGGAACTCAAAACCGATGAAGGACGCGGATTCGGAAAGGCGAAATTTATCCTGAAAGAGGGTGGTACTTTGGGTGATCTTTATACACATGCCGATTTGAAACGTGATATTAACGGTAATATACTGATCGACGATAGCGGCAATGTGACAGCCATCGACAATGCAGGTGATATCAAGTTGGGAAGCGTACTTCCTAAGGCAAATCTGGCTTGGAATAATAGCTTTTCTTATAAAGGTATCAATGCCGGTTTCCTGTTGACAGCCCGTCTGGGAGGAATCGTTTATTCGGCAACACAGGCCTATCTTGATCTCTATGGAGTATCTGAAACCTCTGCTGCCGCGCGTGATGCCGGAGGGGTGTGGGTGAATGGGCGCAGCCGGGTGAATCCACAGAGTTTCTATGAGGTAGTAGCTTCGCAGAGCGGATTGCCTACTTACTATACTTATAGTGCTACCAACTTGCGACTGCAGGAGGCACATATCGGTTATACTATTCCGCGTCGCTGGCTAGGCAATGTTTGTGATATCAATGTATCCCTTGTGGGAAGAAATCTCTGGATGATCTACTGTAAAGCCCCTTTCGATCCTGAAGCAGTAGCTACTACGAACAACTATTATCAGGGAATCGACTACTTCATGATGCCGAGTACCCGGAATATAGGTTTCAATATAAAGATTAACTTCTAAATACTATGATGGACATGAAACGAATATATAACATTCTTCTGATAATGATCCTTTCATTATTTCTGCTCCCGTTGGGCGGTTGTTTCGACAGTGATATCAACCGGAGTATGTATGAAGCGGACGGAGAAGAAATGCAGCGTGAGAATCATATTGTCGGTGCTACGCTCAAAGGAATGCAGGGGTTGGTTATCCCTACACGTGAGCACCTTTACCAGTTTATGGATGCCATGGCAGGAGGAGCTTATGGTGGCTATCTGGAAGGAATCGTAGACACTTGGGTGATGAAATTCTCCACTTTCAATCCCGAACAGGGATGGCTGAAATCTCCATTTGCCGATCCGATCAAAGATATGTATCCGCAGTATCGTGATATGCTGAACAAGACGGATGATTCTGTGGCTTTAGCTTTCGGTAAAATCCTCCGTGTCTGTATCATGCATCGTGTGACGGATATTTATGGTCCGATTCCTTACTCGAAGATGATGGATAATGATAATTCGGGTGAAGATTTGGCTGTCCCTTATGATTCGCAGGAACAAGTATATACACAGATGCTGAAGGAACTGGAAGAAGCGGATAAAGTACTGGAAGAAAATAAAGACTTGTCGTCCGAGGCTTTCCGCAAATTGGAAGATCTGTATTACGGAAATATTTCCAAATGGCGTAAGTTTGTACATTCCATGCAACTTCGTATTGCCATGCGTATGAGCTATGTCAATCCTACTGAAGCACAACGTATTGCGCAGGAGGCTGTGGAAGCCGGAGTGATTGAATCGAATGAGGATAACGCCATGCTTCATGTGGCGGAGAACCGTTCGGAATTGTTATTTAATAATTGGAATGACTACCGTATCAGTGCCGATTTGGTTTCTATTATGAAAGGTTATGAAGATCCGCGTTTGGATAAGATGTTTGTCAAAGGGGTGCAGACAGTCGATCAGGATGGCGAGAAAGTCGATGTATACGACTATTATGGTGTACGTATCGGCATATTCACCCAGAAGAAAGACGACATGATTAATCTTTACTCGAAGCAGGTGATTTCCAGCACCGACCCGTATCTCTGGATGAATGCGGCGGAGGTGACTTTCCTTCGTGCCGAAGGCGCGTTGCGTGGTTGGGATATGGGAGGTGATGCGCAGGCATTGTATGAAAAGGCGATTGCCCTTTCATTCGAAGAGCGCGGCGGAACCACCGGAGCGGACCGATATGTGAAGGATACAGAGAAAAAGCCTATAGACTATGTGAACCCGATGGACGGGGCTGATATAAAGTATAGTCATTCGGCTGTAAGCACCATTACGATTGCTTGGGAACCTGGAGCGGAGAATTTTGAACGGAACCTGGAGCGTATCATTACTCAAAAATGGATTGCAATATTCCCGCTGGGACTGGAAGCATGGGCGGAACATCGTCGTACGGGCTACCCGAAGTTGTTGCCTGCCGTGGAGAATAAAGACCCCAACAATAGTGTGAATGTAACGATCGGTCCCCGTCGTCTGCCTTTCCCTGCCGATGAATATACGGGGAATCCGAAATACATAGATCAAGCTGTACAAATGCTGAATGGTCCCGATGCCGCAGGAACTAAACTTTGGTGGGATAAGAAAGACCATTCCATTGAGAATAGTCAATCTTCAAACTAGAACGAACCTTTAAATCAATGAGATTATGAAATATAAATCAATCTTTAAGTTATGCCTACTGACTACTTTCCTGTCGGTTGCCACCATCAGTTGCGACGACTGGACGGAAATGGAAATACACGATAGTCAGGTGAATGGGTTTAAGGAACAGAATCCGCAAGAATATGCGGCATATACGCAGAATCTACGTGCGTATAAGGCAACGAAACACGCTGTCGTTTATGCCCGGTTGGATAATGCTCCAGAAGTATCTATCGGTGAGAAGGATTTTCTTCGTGCGTTGCCGGATAGTATCGATATAGTAACGATGCGTAATGCAGACCGTCTTTCCGAATATGACCGGGAGGATATGAAGTTGGTACGTGAGGATTATGGAACGAAGGTGCTTTACTATATAGATTGCACGGCTAAAGATAAACAGAATACCTCTATTACCTCTGCTGTTGAGGCAGTGCGTACAGGGACATTTGACGGGATTGCCCTCGGTTCGGAAGGCTCTGCGGTAGATGTTTCGGTGTTAAAGCCACTGGTAGATGCTTTGGGACAGACACCGTGTCTGTTAGTTTTTGAAGGTACCCCTTCATTGTTGCCGGAAGCGCAGCGCAGCCTTTTCAACTATTTCGTACTTGATATTTCCGCTGCATCCGATGAATATGATATAGAAACCTCCGTGCTCTATGCCACCGGATATGGCAAGGCCGCACCGGATCGTCTGCTGTGGGCCGTCACTCCTGACGGTACATTAACCGACAATAACGGAGTGACGCGCAATGCCATCGCCGGAGCTGCTTACGGTGCTCTCAATATGGAAACGCCATTGGGAGGTATTGCTATTTACAATATCTCTGCCGATTACTACGATACTGATATTATTTATAAACAGACCCGTGGAGGTATTCAATTCCTGAATCCTGCTTCGGTTCATTAAACGATGTAAGCTATGAGAATACATAAACTTTATCAGTGCTTTGCAGCTGCAGTTTTGTTATTTCTGCTGGTTGCCTGTGATAATACGGATTACAGCGAAAAGTCACCGTTCGATAATTCGGCATACCTGAATGTGGCTGCTAGTAAGAATACGGAAACTTTTACTTTTAATCGTAAAGTAACGAGCCAGACGAAAACGTTTACAGTGAAATTGTCATATCCTGCAGGGGATGATTCCAAGGTAAGTTTAAAGGTAGATCCTTCATTAGTCGGTGTATATAATGCGAAGAATGACACTCATTATGAGATGTTGCCTGCCGAACATTATCAATTATCGCAGGAGTCCGTTACAATTCCTGCCGGAAAAACGACTTCGGAAGACATCAGTATTCGATTCTTGAAACTCGACGAACTGGAGATTGACGCCACTTACCTCTGTCCGCTTTCTATTGGCGGGGCTGAAGGAGTGGGAGTAATGGACGGCTCACGCACAATGTATTATCTGGTGCGTCGCTCTAGTGCTATAACAACGGCAATGAATCTCAAGAATGTCTATGTTACCGTTCCAGGATTTGATAAGGGAAGTGCGACGGCGGATGTTGTGAATAATCTAAGCGCTGTGACGATGGAGGCGATTATACGGGTGAATACGTTTGACGAAGGCACCGAAATCTCTTCCATTATGGGCATTGAAATGTATCTTCAAATGCGTTTGGGAGACGCCAACTTCCCTCGCCAGCAGTTGCAGGTACAGACAACTTTTGGTAAATTTCCCGAAGCGAGCAAGACCAAACAACTGCAAGCCGGTGAATGGTATCATGTGGCGTTGACATGGGATTTGGCTACTAAGACTATCGCTTATTATGTAAACGGGCAGTTGCAGAGCATTAGTACCAATCATGGTAAAAGTGACCTGACTAGCATCAGTTTGGGTGATAAAGTGCCTGATGATGAATTTGGAAATGGTGGAGATCACAATTTCTACTTCGGTCGTTCTTATACAGAGTCACACGACTTGAGTCGTCAATTTAACGGTGAAATCTGTGAAGCCCGTATCTGGAGCATAGCTCGTACACAAGAGCAGATTTGTCAGAATATGTATGATATTCCTAACCCGACCGAAGAACCTACTTTGTGTGCCTATTGGAAGTTCGATGAGGGAACAGGGCTGGAAGTGGAAGACCGGACTGGACATGGGAACAATGCGAAAGTGGTTCCTTATTGGAAAGCAAGCGACCACGTGGAAGCTTATAGTAAAACAGATGCCGAATTATGGCCTAGCGGAATAGAGGTTCCGAAGATTAACAATGAACAATAAGCTAAAAAGGAGATAAGTGATGAAAAAGATAATACAATATATGTGTGCTGTAGCGGGGTTGCTGTTAATGCTCTTGTCTTGTCAGGACGATGCTATGATAATCAATCCCGATGTTACACATGGACAGTCAACTGAAGGTGTAGAAACTGCCAATGGTAAGGGTACTTTGAATAGTACGCTTTGCCCGGAGAGTAAGATTGTATTGCTCAGTATCGGAGATCCAACTTTGGAAGGACGTGATGAAACTGATTTAGGAAGGAAAGATGAACTTTGCCTTATCCTTCCAAAGCCACTTGAAAAGGATATTACTTTGAAGATTGCTATGGAGGATGCTTATGCAAATAATGAAACGATGAAAAATGGTGGCAGTTATACAAGCTTTGTAGTAGAGACATTCCGTAGAGAGTATAAAATAAAGACTCAAGGTTCTGATTTTAATATTCCAGGGAATAACGGATTAGGAAATACCTTATCGCTAAACGGAGGAAAAGAAGCCATTGTAACTATACGGGCGGGAGAACGGAAGTCAGAGAAGGTCAAATTGCTTTTTGAAAGAGAATATCTAAGTAGCAACTATACTTATCTTTTCCCGATTCAGGCTGTTGAGGTGGAAACAGGGGAACTTATTGATCAGATATATTACATCATTAGTCCTGTTGAAGATCAAAAGGAGATAGGAGAAAAGCCGGGCACTGTAATAGCTTACATAGACACGGAAGTCATGAATCCTTTGATTGCAGCTCAGTTTTCGCTTAGTGTCGATTTTTTTGATATGAGTGAAGGATTTGAGGAAACGAACATTTATAAAGGTCCTTTATTGGATATTTTGAATGTACGTACGGCTTTTTTGAAAGAAGTACAAGGACACGCGACACTGACCTATACGACTGATATGGAGTATGTACTGAAAAATCATAGTCACTATCTGCGGCCTATGCAAGAGAATGGGTTGAAAGTCTGTCTTGCCATTATGGGTGGCGGAACCGGATTGGGATTCGCAAACTTGACAGATGCACAAATTAGTGACTTTGCGGCACAAGTACAAACAGCTGTCAGCCTTTATGATTTAGATGGTATTAATCTTTGGGACAAAGGAGCAGGTTATGGCAAAGAGGGAATGGCACCCATAAATGACACTTCATATGCCAAATTGATAAAAGCATTGAAAAATGCGATGCCGGGTAAATTGCTTACGTTAGTTGATACCCGTGAAACTACCGAAGCACTTTGTGATGAGCAAGCGGGCATCAGTGTAGGTAACTATCTGGATTACGCTTGGAGTTCGTTGGAAGACTTTTTAGCACCTTACGAACCTGATGCTACCATACGTCCTTTAGCTGGAATTCCGGAAAAGAAATATGGGACTATATTTCTCAGGGATATAGCCGCCATGTCTCAAGAGGAACAGGTGGACTTGATGGAAAATTCCATAATAGGCGAATATATGAACATGATGCGGTTTACTCCACTTAGTGGAACAGATGTGGTGGTGGGAGCAGATATCCCTTATATGGATTATGGAAAAGAGAGCGTATGGAATGATCCTTGGGCGACATGGATTTTATGTAAATATCCTGCGCCAGAAGATTTTTCAAGCTCCACAATGGCGCAAACAGAAGTACCATACTCGGTAAGAGATTATTATATGTTTCAGAAAGATTGGTAAATAAGTACATGGATTGAACATAAAGAAAAGGCTACATTATTTTAATTGCATCTTGTGTATGGAAAATAATGTAGCTTTGCAAGCAGTAACGAATTGTAATGCCTTTTGAAATGATGGATAATTTATTTAGATATTCTTCATAAAATCTGGTTAGCTGACAACAAAGACGATAAGAGCGGTCGCCTCGAATCGCTATCGCTACTTTCTACGCCGGCACGAAACCTGATGTAGAAGGCGGTTCCGACTCCGGCGACAGAGGGGGAAGAGGCTCCCGCCCCTGTGACATAAATGTTTCTTAGACGATGGAGCATTGCTCTGTCAGCTTATGCAGAAAGGCTGTATAGCTCTATACATGCATCATGTATAGAGTTGTGCAGCCTTCGTGTATAGAGGGTTGTGCATGATAAGTGCATAACTCTGATATTTTTTCTTGTTTTGCTCTCTTTTTCATCAAAGACTCATGTATATAGCCATATTTGAGTTTAGTATTCAGCTATCTTTTTCGCAATATCTTTTTTATAGTACTAATTTATTGGTACTTTTGCCTCTACCGAAAGAAAAAATCGTCGATTATGGCAAGAATAACAATTCCACACGCAGTGACCGATTTCGCAGACCTTCGCGAACGTGGCTTCTATTATGTTGATAAGACAAATTATATTCCGGGACTTGAAGACTACAATGCTCCTGTTTTTCTCCGTCCCCGCCGTTTCGGGAAAAGTCTGCTCATCTCCAGCCGGCTCACTACTACGACCGTACAAAGGCGAATCGTTTTGAAGAACTCTTCGGCGGTACCTGGATTGGCGAACATCCTACGAAAGAGCATAATCAATATTTGGTGATTCGTTATGACTTCTCGGCTATGGTGATGGCGAATGATATGGAAGGACTGGCAAAGAACTTTGACGCCTTGAATTGCAGCCCTGTAGAAATAATGGTGAAGCATAATCGCGATTTGTTTGGTGATTTTCAATTTACCAATTGGGGGAATGCGTTCCAGATGCTTGAGGAAGCTCTTGCCTATATCCGTTTGTACGGACTTCCCAAAGCCTATATTCTGATTGACGAATATGATAATTTCACCAATCAACTGCTTACTTCCTATAACGATCCACTTTATGAGAAAGTGACCACCAGCGACAGTTTTCTTCGTACCTTCTTTAAAGTGATAAAGAAAGGCATAGGCGAAGGTACTGTCCGTACCTGTTTCTGCACGGTGTATTGCCTATCACCATGGATGATTTGACTATCGGTTATAACATTGCGGAAATTCTTACCTTGGAACCGTCTTTCCTTAATATGCTTGGTTTCACCTATGAAGAAACGAAGACATATTTGCGTTATGTACTTGATAAATATACTCCCGGTGCAAGCGAAGAAAGTTTCGAGGAAATCTGGCAGCTGATTGTGAGCAACTACGACGGTTATCGTTTCAGCCCCATCGGCGAACGTCTTTTTAACTCCACTATCCTAACTTGTTTCCTTAAGAAATTTGCTGCTAATGCCGGAAGTATTCCGCCCTAACCGAACCGCTGTCGGAAGATGTGGAGCAAGTGAAAGGCTATGCCGAAGACACGAAAAGGAAATTTCCCAATTATCATGTCCGTTCGTATGTAGTGTATATCTGTGCCAACAAAGGATGGAAATGCTGGGAAGTTTAGTATGAGCCATTTATGAAGTCTTATATGGGAGGTTGCAACTGTATGTTCCCGATTTTTTCCTTCTTCATGCGGTCAATGAGAAATAATCGTGTAACTTTGTAAACTGTTAGTGTAAAAACAAGAAGAGAAAAAATGATAGTTTGCATAGCCGAAAAGCCATCAGTAGCACGCGATATAGCCGAAGTACTCGGCGCTCATACCAGAAAAGAAGGATATATAGAAGGAAACGGATACCAGGTGACCTGGACATTCGGGCATCTTTGTACCCTGAAAGAGCCGCATGAATACACGCCTAACTGGAAATCATGGAATTTAGGTAGCCTGCCAATGATTCCTCCACGTTTCGGCATCAAGTTGATAGAGAATCCTACCTACGAAAAACAATTCCACATTATCGAGGGACTGATGCAGAACGCAGATGAAATCATCAACTGCGGTGATGCCGGGCAAGAGGGAGAATTGATTCAGCGTTGGGTGATGCAGAAAGCAGGTGCACGCTGTCCGGTGAAACGTCTGTGGATTTCTTCATTGACAGAAGAAGCTATCCGGGAAGGGTTTGCGAAGCTGAAAGATCAGACAGATTTTCAGTCACTCTATGAAGCCGGACTTTCTCGTGCAATGGGTGACTGGCTATTAGGAATGAACGCCACCCGTCTTTACACCATTAAATACGGTCAAAATAAACAGGTACTCTCTATCGGTCGTGTACAGACACCGACTCTGGCACTGATTGTCAACCGTCAGTTGGAAATAGCTAATTTCGAACCCAAGCAATACTGGGAACTGAAAACCAACTATCGGGATACCACTTTTTCCGCACTTATCCGCAAAAGTGATGAAGAAATTGCTGCGGAAGAAGAAAAGAACGGTGGAAAAAAGAAAATAGATAATCCGGGTATCGACCCTATTGCTAACCGGGAAGAAGGCGAGGCATTGGTAGAACGCATAAAGGATCTTCCGTTTGTAGTCACTAGTGTTGGCAAGAAAGATGGGAGAGAGTTTGCCCCACGTTTGTTCGACTTGACTTCTCTTCAGGTAGAATGTAATAAGAAATTCGCTTATTCGGCTGATGAAACGCTGAAACTGATTCAGTCTCTTTATGAGAAGAAGGTAGCTACCTATCCGCGTGTTGATACTACTTTCTTGAGTGATGATATTTACCCGAAATGTCCCGCTATCCTGAAAGGACTCCGTGATTACGAAGTCTTGACGGCTCCGTTAGCCGGCACTACACTTCCTAAATCGAAAAAGGTATTTGACAACTCGAAGGTGACGGATCACCACGCCATTATCCCCACCGGAGTCTATGCTCAAAACCTGACGGATATGGAACGTCGTGTCTATGACTTGATAGCCCGTCGTTTTATAGCCGTATTCTATCCGGACTGTAAGATTTCTACTACTACCGTCATGGGCGAAGTGGATAAGATAGAATTCCGGGTAACCGGAAAACAAATCCTGGAACCGGGATGGCGTGTCGTGTTTGCAAAGGACGTAAAAGATCCTACTGAAGAAAAAGAGGAAGAGGATGAAAATGTACTCCCTACCTTTGTGAAGGGTGAAAGTGGTCCTCACATTCCCGACTTGAACGAGAAATGGACACAGCCGCCCAGACCTTATACCGAAGCAACACTGCTCCGTGCAATGGAAACAGCCGGAAAACTGGTGGATAATGATGAACTTCGTGATGCCTTGAAGGAGAATGGTATCGGCCGGCCGTCTACCCGTGCTGCCATCATTGAAACACTGTTCAAACGAAATTATATCCGTAAGGAGAGAAAGAACCTGATTGCCACCCCGACAGGAGTGGAGTTGGTGCAGCTCATTCACGAAGAATTATTGAAATCGGCGGAACTGACAGGTATTTGGGAAAAGAAGCTTCGCGAAATTGAAAAGAAGACATACGATGCCCGCCAGTTTCTCGAAGAACTGAAACAGATGGTTTCGGAAATAGTGATGAGTGTACTTTCTGATAATACAAACCGACGCATTACTATTCAGGATGCAGTAGCTGCAAAAGCCGAAGAGAAAGCAAAGAAAGAGCCTAAAAAGCGTGAACGAAAACCAAGTACACCGAAAGAAAAGAAACCAAAAGCGGAAAAAACGACGAACGAAGTGAAGGCTGATTTGCCCGGTTCTCCGGCTCCGGTGGCTACAATTGCTTCAACTCCTTCTGCAACAGGTGGGGTAGATGCTTTTGTTGGCCAACCCTGTCCACTTTGTGGTAAAGGAACTATCATTAAGGGGAAGACTGCTTACGGGTGTTCGGAATGGAGAAATGGATGTACTTTCCGGAAGAATTTCTAATCTGTATTGGAATAAATTAAATCCATTGGCAGTATGGTTATATTTCCTGCCTCACTATTGCTTTTCACTGATTAATTTTGTATCTTTAGTGATTTTCATTCTTTCGGAGATAGATAGTCACCTTATAGAATGACAAATATCACCTTATAAAGTGACATTAGTCATTCTATAAGGTGACTATTGTCCCATTGTAATGGGACAACTACCCGAGTGCATAAAAGATAATAAATTCCTGCACTGAAAAACTTTAAATAATAGAGACATTACCTGCATAGAAATAGTGTATCTTACCTAATTTCATATTATATGCCTCACAATAACAAGGTAAAGTGCATTGTAGAAAATAGTTATGTGAAAAACTACATAGTTTATTAAAAAACACTATATTTGTACACAACTCTAAATGTTCTACTTATAAAATACGACTATCAATAAATTATTCAGATGAACCGCTTTATTAACTACTACAAGAAGATATTCTCACAAGAGTACATGGATCGCACCATTTCGGGAGGTATCAAGTCACAGCTCACCTTGCTACTCGTTACCATTGCTACGGTGCTGACTATCTTTTTTATTATCGCGATGCTTTTTTCCATCCAACTGCATGGACACGAGGAATGGGGAGAAAGACTTTGGGTGGTGTACAATAACTTTGTCGATCCCGGTAACCAAATAGAAGAGACTGCCTGGCCTAACAGGATATTAGTGGGACTTATCAGCATTTCGGGATCCGTTTTACTGGGCGGTGTGCTCATCTCTACCATCTCTAATATTATAGAGCGGCGTGTGGGGGTGGTATACACAGGGCGAATGACCTACCGTAATATAAAAAATCATTATGTGCTAATAGGATTCAATGAATTGTCTATCAATATGATACGCGAACTGTATGACGAATGTCCTTCAGCACGCATCTTGCTGATGAGCGGTATAGAGGCGGCGACAGTGCGCCATCGTATACAGTCGGCCCTACCCATCGAGATAGAGAGACAAGTGCTTGTTTACTTTGGCAACATTGAGTCGATTGAGGAACTCCAGCGGTTGAACATAGAGAGTGCTATTGAAGTGTATGTGTTGGGTGATGAAGAACGTTACGGGCGCGATGCTAAAAATATCGCTATTGTGCATTTGGTGAGTGCTCTGCGTGGTAAATGTTCTGATGGCAAGATGATGCCTGTGTATGTACAGTTCGACAGCATCCCTTCATATTCCAATATACAGAAAATGAATCTGCCGCCCGAAGTCTTTTGTATAGAAGGCAAGCCTAATATTTTCTTTCGCCCCTTTAATCTCCACGAAAACTTGGCCCGGCAGCTATGGAGCCTTTATGCAGCCGATTGTGAAAGGCGTTATGATCCGCTGGATTATCGTCCCATAAGCATAACGCAACAACCTGATGGAAGTTGGAGCGCTACCAGTCAAGACTATGTGCATTTGGTTATTGTGGGATTCAACCGAGTGGGACGCTCGTTGCTACTCGAAGCACTACGTATCTGCCATTATGCCAATTATGATGACCGCCTGCCTGCAGATGAACGTATACGTACCCGCATCACTTTAGTAGATCGCGAGATGGAGGCACAGGAAGACTACTTCAAAGCTCAATTTCCCTATATAGAGAATCAAATAGATGATATTGAGGTGGAATATTGCCATGACGACATTTGTAGTACTGCTATGCGTACCCGCCTGCAGCAGTGGGCACAAAATAAGCATTGTATGCTTACAGTGGCTATTTGTGTGCATGATCCCGATTTGAGCCTTTCATTAGGACTAAACTTGCCGCATGAAGTTTATCAATATCAGTGTCGTGTGCTTATCCGTCAGGAATTTAATAATGATTTGTCGTCAATGGTGGACGATGAGAAGGGACGTTATCGCTATGTCAAAGTGTTTGGCATGGTAGACAGGGGAATAAAGAAAAACATCTTACAAGACAAACTGGCTTTGTATGTGAACTACTTATACGATTGTTGTTATGCTGATGAAAGCCTCAAACAAAAAGAGGTATTGAAGAAAATGTATGAATCCTATGGCAACCACTCTGCCGACTTTATTTTGATGAACCACCAGGCGCAATATCTATGGAATAAATTAAGCGAGCCGCTGCGCTGGGCTAACCGCTATCAACTAGATGCCTATAGTGTGTTTTGTCGCACACTGGGCTATGGCATCAGACGGAGTAACTGCTCACCGACACACATATCCGAATCTATGTTCAATGAAGAACTGCCAGCCCAAGTTTTGTATCTGTTAGTGCGCATGGAGAAGTACCGATGGAATGCCGAGCGTACGGTGGCCGGCTGGAAACGTGCTAAGGTGAAGGATAAGGTGTTTTTGCTACATCCTCTTATTATGCCTTTCAGCGAACTACTACAAAGGCATCCCGAGGAGGTAGAGAAGGATGCTGATGTTATTTATAATTTGCCCTACATATTGGCATTGGGAGGATATGAACTTTATAGATCGGCCGATCAATAGATCCATATAACATTCGTATATAACGGCACAACATTTAGATACATGAAAAACGTGAAAGTCTTTATTGCTTCGTCGGCAGAACTTGATGAAGATAAATTGCAGATGGACCTCTACTTTTCGCAGAAGAATAAGGGATATAGGAAACGTGCCATCTGCTTCGAACAGCGTACCTGGCGTGATTTTCCCAGCTACCTTTCTGAGGAGCATCTGCAGAATAGATACGATGATTACATTCGCCAATGTGATATTGTGATTTTTCTTTTCCATACTCGTTTGGGGCAATATACGCTACGCGAACTGCAAGTCGCTTTTGAACAAGTGAAAGCGAGTGGTGGTAAACGTCCAAAAATTTACATTTATGCTAAACGCGACGAGCATGGCGCGGCACTACTGGAGAAACTAAAACAATACAGTGAGCAAGAATATGGACACTTCTGTGATACTTATGCCGACTACAATGAGCTGTTTCATCACTTTGACTATCAGTTAACGCAACTGGAAAATGAAGGTTTCATACGTCCCAATCCTGTAGACTTACCGCGTACTAGACGTTTTGTACTGCTTTGTTTGCTGCCTGTGGTGATAGTGGCTTTCTTCTTGCTGGCCTATCAGTTATGGCAACCTGTGACGTTTAGGGTCGAACTGAAGGAGAATATATCTACCACACTGCCCTTTCGGGGAGCTACGCTCACACTGAAGTATGCCGATGTAGTGGAAACCCGTGAACTGGCTACGTTGCAAGAGGTGGTGGAATTTGAAGGCATCAACCGCAAGTATGCTTGGCTCGACGACTTCACGCTAAGTTTCAAAGCTAAGGGGTATATGCCTGTAGATACTACACTAAGTTACACCAATACTTGTTTTCTAAGCATCTGTCGTAATAATGATGCTGGTGTGCTACAAGGTGTTGTGACCGACGAAGAACGACAACCCGTGGCTGATGCTCGTGTACAAGTGCTGGGCTATTCTGCACAAACTGGGGCCGATGGTTCCTTCTTGATAGAGGTACCATTATCGCAGCAAGCCACTAGCTATCGTCTCACAGTGATGAAAGCAGGTTTCGAAATCTGGGATTATAATGGGGTAGCTCCGTCGCCTACCGAGCAGATGCGCATAGCCTTGCGCAAAAAATAGTATAACCTTCAAACAACAGTGTACTCATGAAAAAACTCCTACTTACAGTTGCGCTATGTGCAGCTACTTTTTGGGTTATACGTGCACAGAGCCAACGCGGCACTGTAATGATACAAAATTCTGGTAAAAAAGCCTTGCCGCAAGTAAATATAGTGATAGAGGGGGCTACACCCACTACCAGTGATGCGCGGGGCTGTTTTGAGGTACAACTACCCAATCATATAGAGGGACAGCGGCTACTTATACAACAGATAGCCTATCGTGACTGGGTGGTGGTTAATCAACATATGGTGAACCAATGGGTATATGCACCTACCAAAAACTATCGGGTAGATATGTGTGCTAAAGAGGAGTATACGGCTAGAGTTGAGCAATTCTACCAGATAGGTAAAACCAATGCGAAGGCTAAGTATACCAGTGCCATGGCTCAACTCAAACAACTCAAAGAGGAAGGTAAAATGAATAGCGACCGCTATATGCAACGCCGGAAAGAGATACAAGCGGCTCTGAACACTGCACAAGAGATGTTAGACTGTTATGTACCTTTGCTGGTAGCTATCAATACAGACTATTTGGAACCTATAGAAAAACAGGCACAACAACTAGTGACGCAGGGAAAGCTGGATGAGGCTATCGGACTATACGAAGGATTACAATTGGAAAAAAGATTGGCTCATGACCTTGGCTTAAAGAAACAGTGGGATGAAGATATCGAAAGTATGATACCCACTGTTGAACGCTATGCACAAACATTGGTGTTACAAGGTGGTGAGGAGAGTTACCGGAAGGCAGGAGATTTATTCAAGAAGATAGCTGACAGTAGTCCCACACACATGGACCGTAATGCCGATTACGCAAACTTTGCTTATCATCAACGGAATTTTACAGATGCAGAGACTTACTACAAGAAAGCCATAGAGCACAGCAAAACACCTTATGATTTGGCTGATTGGTATACGAAACTAGGCCTTATCTATGATGATATGAACCGTTTGGATGAGAGTATCGGCTACTTTGACAAAGCACAACAATTGCTCGAAAAGTTACCGCGGAACATACTGGCTACAGCCGAACTTACTGTAAACCTTGATATCAACTTATCGACTGTACTCTTTAAAATGGTACGTAAGGGTACTCCCGAAACAAAATTGAAAGGTTGCCGAATAGCGCTCAATTCGCTCAAAGAGGCTGTGAAGATACTATTAGCTTTAGGTCCCACACAGGCACCAGACTACGAATCTAAGCTTATGGTCTGTTATCAAAACATGACTACTATCTATGGGGTGATGGGCGACAAGAAAGGGCTGGAACAAGCCCAGGCGGACATTGCTAAACTTAATATGACTGATGCTAAAGCTGATACGCAGGTAGAGTATTGGGTGGCGAAAGGAAACAATGCCAATTATAAAAAGAAATATGACGAGATGTTAGCTGCCTATCTGAAAGCTGATGAGATCATAGAGAAATTGTATCGTAACAATCCTTCTCAATATAAAATAGAGCGTATTACTATCTATCAGTTGTTAGCTGCTGCCTATTATGAGCTGGATCGCTATGTCGAAGCGGTGGATGCTGATGAAGAAGGCTTGGCTATTTTCAACACTCTCCCCGACGAGGAGCAGAGTACACAACGCGAACTTTATTATAACCTCTATTACAATCTCTATCAATGCTACTATTACACCCAACAGCATAATGAGGCATACGATGCTATCGAAAAGATTCATCCTTTCCTGAAGACCGAGGCGTCAGAATATGCTATAAATATATGGTTCACAGCGCTCAACGCCGCCTACAATTTGGGGCGTTATGAAATCTTGAAATATAGTGAAGAGATTATTGAGACCCTGAAAGCATGTCAGGACAACAAGGCTGTTTATTCGCAGGTCAATGCTTGTTATGCCTTTTTAGGAGCACTTTTTTTCAATACTGGGCATGTAGATACAGCTCTTTATTTTTATGATCTTAGTGATAAGTGTGCTACCCAGCACGGACATGTCCGTATGTTGGCTTATAATAAACTCAATCGTCTGTCGCTTAATCTCACAGGTCATCGGGCACAGGAAGTCGTAGCAGATGCTCCTGCCATAGAAACTGAATTGAAGAAAAGGGAGGGAGATAACGACAGTTTTGCACAGCTAAAGTATATTCAAATGATGGCCTATATGATGCTGGGGCAGTGGAACGAAGCTAATCGTATCTCTCAACTCATGAATCAGATGCCACCTCAAGATGCTGCTGTCGGACGTGCCCGTGCGCTATTGGCCCAGGCTGTGCTATGTATACACACTAAACAGGAGGCAAAGCCCTATTTTGATCGTTTCATGACCGAGGCAGAGGATGCGCGCCGCTCCAGTCTCTTCATGTACCACGAACTGATGGCAGACTACTATTTTGTATGCCTCTACTATGCTATGCAGAATAAACAATACAAACAGGCTTCAGAGATTACTGCCAAATTAGCTGATGTTATGAATAATTTGACCGAGGAATCTCCTATTCGAGGCGTTTATATGCAAATACAGTTCCTGAACAAATGCGGAGATTTGGCTTACTTCACTCACCACTATCAGAAGGCTCTCGATATATATGAAAGTACTATCTCTTATTTTATGAATATCATGCAAACTCAAAAGTGCAATGTTATACCTATATGTATGACTGGGTGTCGACATTACTGCTAGATAATGATTTTTATAAAGCAGAGCAAACCATGCGACAGATGGGAACAGCCCGTCAGGGGATCATTCAGCAGGCCTTCATACTAGCACTTCATGTTTTACATACCGATGTCCAAGCGGGTAAAGAACTGGTGGCTCATCTCAAAACTCGTAAGTTGTATAAAAGTGAAGAGTTTTATGCTCCGGTTTTATTGCTTTACAGTAAACAGATGAAGGATCGCATAGGTCAAGACTATCAACCTACACTAAATCTACTCATTCAGTTGTTGTCATGAGAAAATATTTGTTGTCATCAGTTTTTTGTGGGCTATGTGTTCTTGGTATTCAGGCTCAAGTTACACTCAAAGGAGTGGCTGTGAAAATGAACTCTGATTTTACTCCTGTAGCAGGAGTAGAGGTTGTTGTACAAGGTGGTGTGCCTACTCTCACTGATGGCGCGGGTACTTTTATACTGAAACTACCTCACATGGAATCGGACGACCTTCTTTTTGATATCCGTATCAGCAAACAGGGTATGGAGATCGTTAATCTCAAAGAGGTAGAGCAATGGGTGGCAAGTGGAGATATACTCTATAAAGTAGTACTCTGTCCGAAAGGGTATATTGAGCAGAGCAGGCGCAAATTCTACAACATAGGCAAGAGTTACTATCAGCGGGAGTATGAACGCAAATTGCAGGAACTCCGTGTGACACGTGAGTTGCAGCAGGCAGATATTGCTACTTTTGAACAAGAGATGTCACAACTCAGTCAGGAGTATGATAAGCGTATGAAGTTGCTGGATTACTATGCCGATAAGTTTGCACGTATCAACAAGGACGAGCTGTCGGCCATGGAGCGACAAGCTATGGCATTGGTAGAGAAGGGAGACATTGATGGTGCTATACACATCTATGAAGCATCGGGTATTGTGGAACAATTTAGTAACAAAATGGCGCAACGTGATTCATTGCAACAGTCATTGCAAACTACCCGTAGGCTCATTAAACAGCAGTTGGAGTGGTATGAAAAAGAGGGAGGCAGTGTATCTCAAGAAAAAGCGATTCAGCTTAAGCAGGCGTTACAACAACTAGAGGAAAAGTACAAACTAATGAATAGAAAATGAAGTAAGCACTATACAAAGATTGTGTACTTTTAATCTGGCAGTGACACTACCAGCCGTAATCCATAATCAATATCCCATCGTTGCGGGTTAACTCCGTAGCGGCTGGTGACTTTACAAT
>USSR01000032.1 GCA_900557355.1 uncultured Bacteroides sp. | reverse complement strand
GTAAGTCGTGTAGGTGGAAATCCATACGAATTTTACGGATTGCAAGCAAATGGCGTCTACTCTACCCAAGCGGAAGCGAGTGAAGCCGCATTGACCAACAGCAGTAATCAAGCATATAGTGCTGGTGATGTACGTTATGTAGACCAGAATAATGACGGACGCATCGATTCTAAAGATTATGTATCATTGGGTAGTGCCACTCCTGATTACTTTGGAGGATTCTATACCAATATCCGTTATAAGCATTTCGCACTGGCGGCCGAATTTCTTATTCAAAAGGGAATGAGGCATACAATGCGGTAAGAAGGACACTGGAATCAGTTTCTTCTTTCTCTAACCAAAGTGTAGCAGTGACCAACCGTTGGAATGTAGAAGGACAGGTTACCAATATTCCACGCGCTAGCTATGGAGATGCTATCGGCAATAACAACTTCTCTTCCCGTTGGATTGAAGATGCTTCTTTCCTACGCATGAAGAGTATTACGTTAAGCTATAATTTCGACAAACCAGTTTGGAATTTTTTCCGTTCAGGAACAATTTATGTGACAGGAGAAAACCTGTTGACCGCTACCAAATATTTGGGTATGGATCCGGAATTCGCTTATTCATCTGGCAGCAATGCTACACAAGGATTTGATTATGCGAAAGTGATGCAACCGAAATCTGTCAAACTGGGTATTAACTTGAAATTCTAATGATGAAGATGAAAAAGATATTATTAAATGCCGCTTTCATACTGGCGGTTACTTTATTGGGAGGATGCGATGACTTCTTCAATCCTGATACAGATGTTACCCTGGATAATGAGGATTATATATCAGAAGAAAGTGAGATGTACTCCGGTTACATTGGTATCATGACTAAAATGCAAGCCATTGGAGACAAAGTGATTTATCTGAATGAACTTCGGGGAGAAATGGTGGTGCCGACTGCAACGGCACCCACTGAACTCTACAACTTGTACAATTACGATGATGATTTAAGTGGTAATTCATATGCAGATCCTTCTGGATTCTACGAAGTAATAAATGCCTGTAACGATTATCTTCGGAAATTGAAAACATACGAAGAAAAGAACTCTATTAATGAAAGCCACTATAAAGCATTGGTCAGCAGCACGCTGCGTGTCAAGGCATGGATGTTTATGACGATCGCTAAAATCTACGGAGAAGTAGCATGGGTGGATAAACCAATGACTTCGTTGAGAGATTTGTCACAGTTTGACATATTGAATCTTGACGAAACGATGGTAGCTTGCAAGAATCTGCTAGATATTGGTTATGACAATATTGGAGGAACTTACGAAACAGCATGGAAAGACTGGGTAGACCCGGATACGGAGCTGGCAAATAGTGAATATCGCCGCTGGGATATGATGACTCCTCCTTACTATGCTCTATATGCAGAGATTTGTTTGTGGTTAGGTAGATACCAACAATGTGTCAACTTGATACTTAATAAGATGAACAGTATCTACCAAAGTACTACCAATCAATCTATCGCTTTCTTACGTAATGATATGTTGTTCAGTCATTATACCAATTTCTTTAATAACGAGACTCCGTATGATTATGAATCGGCGTCAGCAATTATGTATGACTATCAAAACAGGCAGACAAACAGTCTGCTGAAGCATTTCGACTCTGATTATCCGAATAAATATTGGCTGGCACCGGCAGAGGTCGCTGTAGAACGTTTCAGAGATAATGACTTCGGTCCGCTGGGTAGTAAAGATAAAGATTTCAGAATGGGTTACACAGTATCTGAATACAATGGTAAATGGGTTATCAGCAAATTCCGTCCAACTTCTAAACCTGTACGTACCGCTTATCGCGATGATGTATTCGTATATACCTACCGCGGTGCAGACCTTTATTTTATGTTGGCAGAAGCATTCAATCAATTAGGTAGAAGATCTGTAGTTGACGCACTAATTAATGTAGGAGTCAATGCCTACTCTAGTGAGTTTGATATTGATGAGGAAGGTACTTATTCCGGCAATTGGTATGGTATTACTCCTCATTGGACGAATAATAGTACTGTATATTATTATTCAAACGGGACAACTGGTATTGGTAGTCGTAAATATGGTGACAGAGGGATTCGTGGAGTAGAAGTAAGCTATAGTAACTTAGGAGCACGTACTTTCACATCTAATGTACAAAACAATGACGAAGAAATATTGAAAGAAATGATGCTGGAAATGGCATGCGAAGGAAAAGTTTATCCGGCTATGATTCGTATGGCAAAACGTTATAATGATAATAGTTTCATGGCGAAGTATATTTCGGAAAAGTACGAAACTACTGGCAATGCTGAAGACATTCGTTCCAAAATAATGAATGGAGACTATTTTATCAAATGGAATTTAAAATAAAGATCCTCAAATCATCCTTTGGATTGGATTATTAGGGTGGAGTGACGCGGGTTTTTGAATGAGAATCCGCGTCATTTGTTTCAAAAATAAATACTTTTGTAAATAACAATAATAAAGAATCATGAAAACATTCGCAGTATCTATTGCAGCACTTTTTATTTGGACAGCTTGCGGAGATGGAAATCAGCCGATAATTGACCGCGAGGCATTAGTAGAAAGGAATAGTCCTGTTGTGACGGCATTCGATTCATTAGCTTCACTTTCTGTAGGAAATGGAGAATTTGCTTATACGGTAGACATAACCGGATTACAGACGTTTCCGGACAATTATAAAAAAGGAGTTCCATTGGGAACGCAGAGCCAGTGGGGCTGGCATAGCTTCGCCAATCCGGACCGGCTTACTCCGGAAGAAACCCTGAAAGAATACGATTTTGGCAGGGGAAAGAAAGAACTTTACGCTACTCAATTCAAAGAAGAAGGCAGACAACAGGATGCCGCTAATTGGTTTCGTGTCAATCCGCATCGTCTTCATTTAGGAATTGTCGGCTTTGACGTGGAAGAAGGTACGGATATTGGACAGGTAACTGACGTTCATCAGAAACTTTGCTTGTGGGATGGAAAAATCGAAAGCCGGTTTAAATTAAACGGTGAAGATTATCAAGTGGAGACAGTCTGCCATCCTTCTAATGATATGATTGCTGCAAATATTACTTCTAAGGCGCATACCGGGATTTGTTTTCGCTTTCCGTATCCTACGGGCGCTCATTGTGATGATGCGTGTAATTGGGAAGCCGTTGATAAACATACAACGACTATTGTTACTCAAAATGAATCTTCCGCAGTTTTGAAACATACTTTAGATAGCACAGAGTATTTCGTAACTTTGTATTGGGAAGGGAAGGCTACTTTAAATGAGAAAGCAAAACATTATTTTGTCCTGACTCCGATGGACGATCATTTAGCTTTTACATGTGCTTTTACTAGTACAGCTCTTTCAACGCAGCCTGTTACTGTAGCACAAACTCAAGAAGAAGCAAAAAACTATTGGAACTCGTTTTGGAAGGAAGGTGCAGCTGTTGACTTTTCGGCATGTACGGACCCACGGGCCAAAGAACTGGAACGACGTGTGGTACTTAGCCAATATTTGCTTGCTATTCAGAGCGCAGGTACTACTCCTCCGCAAGAGACGGGGCTTACCTATAATTCGTGGTTTGGCAAATTCCATCTTGAAATGATCTGGTGGCACGAAGCTCAATTTGCTCTTTGGAATCGTAGCAACTTACTTGACCGTACATTAGGCTGGTATGAAAAGGTTGAACCGATAGCGCGTCAAATAGCCCAAAGACAAGGGTTTGATGGTGTTCGCTGGATGAAAATGACCGATCCTTCAGGAACAGAAGCCCCTTCCAAAGTAGGAAGTTTTCTGATTTGGCAACAACCTCATTTAATTTATTTGGCAGAATTACTTTATCGTGCTGATCCGACTAAAGAAGTATTGGAGAAATATAATCGTTTGGTACAGGAGACTGCAGAATTTATGTACTCTTTTGCTACATACGATGAACTGGAAGGACGTTACGTGTTGAAAGGTGCCATTCCTGCACAAGAAACGTTGCGTGCTGCAGAAACAGTTAATCCTCCTTTTGAACTTTCTTACTGGCATTTTGCCATGCAGACCGCTCAACAATGGCGTGAACGTATGGGACAGCAACGCAGTTTGGAATGGGATGAAATGATCGATAAACTTTCCCCTTTAGCATCTAATAATGAAGGACTTTATCTGGCTGCTGAAACAGCCATAGATACTTATAAAGATATTCGTTATACTTCCGACCACATGGCAGTATTAGGGGCAGTCGGTATTCTTCCGATGAATAAACTTATCCGGGAAGATTATATGAAAAATACATTGCACTGGATTTGGGATAACTGGAATTGGGGTAAAACCTGGGGATGGGATTATCCGATGACGGCTATGAATGCTGCCCGTTTGGGTGAACCGGAAAAGGCCGTCGGAGCTTTACTGATGGATAAACGCACAAACACATACTTGCCGAATGGTCATAATTATCAGGACGGTCGTTTACGTATTTATTTACCGGGTAATGGCGGCTTGCTGACTGCTATTGCGATGATGTGTGCCGGTTGGGACGGATGTACGGAGACTAATCCGGGATTTCCGAAAGATGGAACTTGGAATGTCCGTTGGGAAGGATTGAAGCCATTACCATAATCAAACACAAAAAAATATGAGTTATTTTCATCTGAATCTTATTTTACAAGGAAAGCTGACTGTTTGTTGCCTCTTGATGTTGTCGGCGATGCCATTAAATGCTCAAAGAGAGGCAAAGCAGATCGGTGACTTTAAAGAATCCATCTCCTTGAATGAACATCTGCGAGGTACAAAAAGGACGTTGCAATATCGTCCCGATGGTGATGAGTTTGTTTGTGTCAATGGTAAGAATCGGTATACCCGTGCTTTGTACGGTAGTCACAGTCCCTTTCGTGTAGAAACAAGTGACCGACCGGTTTTTGCTTTTTATAATAACGGACGCGGAGGAAATATAAGTTTCAAAGTCATTCTTCGTGACGGAACAGAATTAGCGCTTGACCGCACCGGGCATTGTGAATCCCGTTATTCGGCTGGAAAACGTACCTATTATTTGACAGACCCGTCTTGGGGAAAAGGAGAACTGCGTATTTCTGTATTGGCATTAGCCGATATGGATGGAGCTATTTGGCGTTTTTCTCCTTCGAATATGCCTAAAGGAGCTATACTTCGTTGGCAACATGGGGGAGCTACCGGAAAAGGTTTGAGTCGTAATGGAGATATGGGGGTAGACCCGGCTGATTGCTTCGAACTTCCTGCCGAAGCGACTGACCTTGTCACAGGTGAACTTTCTTTGCAGAAAGAAGTATACTTGGTACGTGGGGAGGTTTCCGAAGGCTATAATGTCCGTAAACTTTATCAACAAGCGGAGGCAGCCTCTTTGGTATTGGCTTCTCATTTGAAGATAGAAACGCCGGACCCTTATTTGAACACGTTGGGTGGTGCATTGGTCGCAGCTGCCGATGGAATTTGGGACGGACAAGTTTGGTTGCACGGTGCTATTGGCTGGCGTATGCCGTTAAGTGGGTGGAGGGCCGGATATACCGGTGATGCTTTAGGTTGGCATGACCGGGCACGGACTCATTTTGATGCTTATGCAGCCAGTCAGGTGACTGATGTCCCGAATACAATACCTCATCCGGCACAGGATTCTACAATGAATCTGGCGCGTTCGGAAAAACGTTGGGGAACTCCTCAATATAGTAATGGGTATATTTGCCGGAATCCTGGACGTAACAACCAGATGCACCACTATGACATGAATCTTTGTTACATGGATGAATTGTTATGGCACTTCAACTGGACGGGAGATACTGCGTATGTCCGCAAAATGTGGCCTGTGATTACCCGCCATCTAGCTTGGGAAAAATTAAATTATGATCCGGACAATGATGGTTTATATGATGCATACGCTTGTATTTGGGCAAGTGATGCGCTTTACTACAACAGTGGCGCAGTCACCCATTCGTCGGCTTATAACTACCGTGCCAATAAAATGGCAGCTTTTCTTGCTTCTTTGATAGGCGAAGACCCTTCACCTTATCAGAACGAAGCCGAGCAAATATTGAAAGCGATGAATAAGCGTCTTTGGATGCAGGGCAAAGGTTGTTGGGCGGAATATCAGGATTTTATGGGACATCGCCGGCTTCACGAAAGTCCGGGATTATGGACTATATACCATGCACTCGATAGCGACGTTGCCGATCCTTTTCAAGCATATCAGGCTACACGGTATGTTGATACGGAAATACCACATATCCCCGTGTATGCCGATGGACTGGAAGAGGGATATGCAACGATTACCACTACCAATTGGTTACCTTATTCCTGGAGTATCAATAATGTGGCTTTCGCAGAGGTAATGCATACAGCTTTGGCCTATTTCCAGGCAGGACGTCCGGAGGAGGCATATCGATTGATGAAAAGTTCATTTCTGGATGGTATGTACTTAGGTAACAGTCCCGGCAATTTGGGGCAAGTCAGCTTTTATGATGCTGCCCGTGGAGAGTGTTATCGTGACTTTGGAGATCCGATAGGGGTAGCTTCCCGATTACTGGTACAAGGATTGTATGGCATTTTACCCGATGTATTGAACGGGAAGATGGTGATTCGTCCGGGATTTCCCGCAGGATGGTTAAAAGCTTCTATTTCTTTGCCTGACATAACCTATCACTTTGTCAGGGAGAATGATACGGATATTTACCGGATAGAGCAACGTTTTAAGGCGCCTTTGGCATTGACATTACAAGTGAATGTCGGAAGAGAAAGGATTCATTCTGTGAAAGTAAATGGGAAAGAAGTTGACTGGAGCTTTGCGGAAGCTGCTTCTGGTTATCCGGTGGTTGTTATTCCTGCTTCTTCTGCCCAAAAAGCAATTGTCGAAATTGTGTGGAAAGGAAACTGTCTGAATCCGGTTTTGCCTGAAATACAGGCGGAGGCTTTAGCGGAGATCCGTGTTCCATCCATTTTAGGGGCGGTATTCGGTGAAATATATGATCCGCAGGGAGTGCTGATACAACCGAATGTTAGTGATACATCTATAAGAAGTAAGGTCAATGATCATTTGGGGCATCATACATTCTTTGTTCGCATGAAACAAGGACAGATGGAATGGTGGCAGCCTGTAAACGTACAGATTACGAAATCGGAAAAAACATCAGTCATTCTTCCTTTCTCACAGGTGAATACGTCAGAGTGCCGGGTGATGAATATGGATTCTTTGTTCAATGCGAATGTGACTGATATTTTCCGGAATGAGTATCTGACACCCCGTTCGCCTTATACCACTTTGCAACTTCCTGTTCAGGGCATTGGCGAGTGGTGCCATCCCAAATTAACTGCTGATATTGATGATGCAGGTTTGCGTGCCTTGGTACGTGATGAGATGCTGACTACCAAACTGGGTGTGCCATTCCGAACATTGGCTCAAGGAAGCAATATTGCTTTTACTTCGTTGTGGGATAATTATCCCGACAATTTGAGTATTCCGCTTTCCGGTCGGGCTTCTCATGCCTATTTAATGATGGCAGGCAGTACCAACCACATGCAGTGTCGCATTGCTAATGGTATTGTTCGTGTATACTATACAGATGGAACTTCTGATGTATTGGAATTAGTGAATCCGGATAACTGGTGTCCTATTGAACAGGATTTCTATGTTGATGGTCAGGCATTCACCGTTGTTTCTCCCCGTCCTTATCGCATTCATTTTAAGACGGGTTTGGTTAGCAATGACTTGGGAAAGGACTTAGGCATAAAGGGTGTTTATGGACGTTCCATCGAGGGGGGAGCAGGTGTACTTTTGGACATGCCTCTGAATCCTTCCAAAGAGTTAAGTCATCTGACGTTGGAAACACTTTCAAACGATGTTGTTATCGGTCTGATGGGAGTTACATTGCAATAAAATAAAAATAACATATTAATAAAAGGATAAGAATTATGATGAGAAGAACTATTAATTTACTACTGATGTTGCTTTTTGTGGCAGAGGTAACATCTGCGAATACTGTTGATTTTGATAAAGCATTTAAAGAAAGCGCCCGTATCGAAAAACAGATTAAACGGACCTCTTTTCCGAAACGAACATTTCTTATAACTGATTTTGGAGCAAAAACGGATGATGAGGCTAATCCTTGCCATGAAGCCATTAATCAGGCTATTTTACAGTGCAGTCTGTCAGGAGGTGGCACAGTAATTGTTCCTAAAGGCACTTTTTATACCGGACCTATTACTCTAAAGAGCAATGTGAATTTCCATCTCGAAGAGGGAGCTGTTTTGAAATTCTCTACAGATCAAAGCCTTTATTTTCCTGCAGTTTTAACCCGTTGGGAAGGAATTGATTGCTATAACGCTCACCCCTTGATTTATGCTTATGGTGAAAGCAATATTGCCATAACAGGAAAAGGTATTATTGACGGACAAGGTAGCATGGAAACTTGGTGGCCGATGTGTGGGGCCGTAAAGTATGGTTGGAAAGAAGGCATGGTGGCTCAACGCAATGGAGGTCGTGAACGTCTGTTGATGTATGGTGAAACATCGACTCCTGTCTACAAGCGTCTGATGAAGCCGGAAGATGGTATGCGTCCGCAGCTATTGAACTTACATTCCTGCCACACCATCTTGATTGAAGGTGTTACTTTGTTAAACTCTCCATTTTGGGTGATTCATCCTCTTTTCTGCGAGAGCTTGATTGTTAGCGGAGTAACTGTTTTCAATCGTGGACCTAACGGAGACGGATGTGATCCTGAATCTTGTAAGAATGTGTTGATTGAGAATTGTACATTTGATACGGGTGATGATTGTATTGCCATTAAATCAGGACGTAATGAAGACGGGCGTAAATGGAATATTCCCAGTGAGAACATTATCGTACGTGGTTGCATGATGAGGAATGGACATGGAGGAGTAGTGATTGGCAGTGAGATTTCCGGTGGTTACCGTAACTTGTTTGTAGAAGACTGCCGGATGGATAGCCCGAATCTGGATCGTGTCATTCGTATTAAGACGAGCACTTGTCGCGGAGGACTTATAGAAAATGTATATGTACGCAATGTGACGGTAGGCCAATGTCGTGAAGCTGTACTTCGCATCAATCTGCAATATGAGAATCGGGAGAAATGTAAGAGAGGGTTTGACCCGATTGTCCGTAATGTGCATTTGAAGAATGTAACTTGTGAGAAGAGTAAATTGGGTGTGCTTATTATCGGATTGGAGGATGATAAACATGTATATAATATCAGTGTAGAGGATTCTCATTTTAATAATGTAGCCAAAGGAGTAAATGATATTAAAGGGGCGAAAGATGTGACTTTCAAGAACCTTTATATCAATGGTGAATTGGTGAAATAGGGCATAATTGTAGTAATTTAGAATATCCGAATATGAATGAAAAAGAAGATTTAGAAGAACTCCAATGTTTTGTTTCAAATATACAGAATGATTGGAAAACAGCTTATGATGCACAAATTTATATCACATCTCTGTCTGTAATAAGTAATCATGATTGGAATAAATTAGAACTTTGGATAAATCTTCATCAGGATGGTTTTATCTATAAGTTAAGACATTATTATCCTGCACTTTCGGAAGACGATATACATATCATTCTTTTATTACGTATTGATTTTAATAATGCTCAAATTTCAGAGTTGTTTCATGTTTTAGAGAGTTCTTTTAGAATACGGCGTAGTAGATTGAAGAAAAAAATGAATGTTGTTTGTGAATCTATTACAGATTTTGTCAAATCATTGTATTTAGAATAATTCTCTTTTTTATAGTAAAACCATATATAAATGTGTGTATAAGTAAATGTATACGCATTTGTATATGGTTAATATTTTTCTCTTAACTTAGAAATGTATTCTTTTGCAACAAATTATCATTGAAAAACATTTTTCATTCATACTAATATTATGGAAAAATACAGATTATCATCGTATGCAATATCGATAGAATTAGAAAGTGAACCTGACGATAGCCTATTAATACATGGCTATACCGGTGCTATAGATTTAATAGATAAGTCCATAGTAAGGTTTCTGATAGAAAATCCTTATTTTGATAGGGCTGTGCTACCTTGTGAAGAAAGTACAAAAGATGCTCTTGAAAAAAGAGGATATATCACTTTACAAACAGAAGATGAAGAAAAAGAATACTTTAAACGTTTAGCAACAGCACTTTTTAGAAAAGAAAGTATACTACGTAAAGGTTTTACTTTTCTAATTACCTATGATTGTAACTTTCGTTGTCCCTATTGTTTTGAAAAAGATATTCAGAAAGATGGAACAGCGTTCACCAAAGAGATGGTAGATAAAGCCTATCAAGCTATATTACAGATAGCACCAGACGAAAGACTACGCTCAAGGTCAATAACCTTGTATGGCGGTGAACCTCTATTAAAGAGAAATAAGAATATTATATCTTATATTATTGAACAGGGTAAAGAATTAGGATTTAAGTTTTCTGCTATCTCTAATGGTTATGACCTGAAATATTATGAAGATCTTCTCTCGCCGGAAGATATTAGCTTTATTCAGATAACGATAGACGGCATTAGAGAACGTCATAATCAACGTCGTATTCATTATCAAGGATACCCTACATTTGATACGATTGTAGAAAATATTGGAATTGCTTTGAATAAAGGAGTTGCTATTTCAGTTAGAGTGAATGCTGATCGAAACAATATAGAAGATTTAGAGGGATTACAAACGATTTTTTGTGATTTGGGCTATACAGAGAACCCTTTATTTTCTATAAACTCTGCATTATTAAGAAATTATTCCGATAGTACAGAAAAAGCCTATCAATACTTCTCACAGAAAGATTTTATAGAATGGCATAAAAAACATGGCTTGGAATCTACTTGCCAAGATTATGGAGTATATCGTAGAATTCATGCAGCGATAAAACAAGGTAAACCTCTATCTTTTCGTTCTACTTTTTGTAGTGCTCAAACGGGTGGATTTGTGTTTGATCCATTTGGTAGAATTTATACATGCTGGGAGACTGTGAATCAAAAAGAACATTGTATAGGTAATTATTCTTTGAATAATGATATTGTTTGGAATGAGCAAGTCGAAGAACGTTGGAGAAAGACCTATCTTTTGGAGAATGCTATATGCGCAAGCTGTAAATACGCATTACTGTGTGGCGGTGGATGTCCGGCACAAAACTTACAGAAACATCGTTGTACGCATATGGAGGATATAGTTCATAATGCTGCGAATAAGGCTTATTTAAGCATTAAATAAAATATTAATTAAAATTTATTTTTATGGAACAAAATGAGAAAAAAGAACTACGTTCTTTGAATGTAGAGTTGCCAACTCTTTATGTTGAAGAATTGGAACAGCGGTTAGAAACCGATCCGTTGGCTATCGGTGGATTACTATCTGGAGATTTTGATGGAGTTGAAGCATATTCTTGTGGTAAAGATTGCGATGAATTTACTTGTGACGTTCATTGCGATGACCATTGTTCAGAGCATTGTGGAAGATTTCATTGTTCGGTAGATTAGGTAATTCCGTAATGAATTAAAGCTAATTATTGAATCTATTTTCAGTATATTCTCTCAATTGATTTGAGAGAGTATACTGATATGTAACTTCTATTTTTATTTTATATAGAATGAAAAATAATGTATTTTTAGTTTGTATGTTACTCTTTTCTATATCTGTTTTTGGACAGGAACTGAAAATTCAGGGGCATCTGATAGATGAAGAGAAACAAGACTTAGTGGCTGCAACTATACGCTGCTATCTGAATGACACGCTTTTTGTGGTAGGGGGAACTACGAATAGTAAAGGAGAATTTGAACTCAAACTTCCACATACGGAACAAAAGTACAAGCTATTAATCAGTTATTTAGGTTATAAAGAAACTACTTTAGTATTGAATCCGACCAAAGAGACCCTGATTCGTTTAGGAGAAATAACGATGGATAAGAAAGTGGTACAGATGCAGGAAGTAACTGTGCTAGCTCCCAATCGGATAAATACCGAAGACAAAATAATGGCATTCCCTACTCGCGAGCAGTTACGACACTCTTATGACGGATACAGTGCTTTGCGTGCGTTAATGATTCCGGGGCTGGAAGCTGACCCTCGAAGTGCAACTATCACTTATCATAGAGAAAACGTATTATTGTGTATTGACGGACGTGAGGCAACACGGGAAGAAGTGCAGAATCTAAACCCAAAAGATATTAAACGTGTAGATTTTTATTCTCAAGGTCGTTCCGATTACCCGGAAGCTTCTACTATATTAGATTATATACTTAAAGAACGGGATTACTTAGGAACAATCGCTTTAAACGCAAGGCATCAATTGAACAAACCAACAGGCACTGGACGAGGAACTGCCCAGTATTTTGAAGGAAAATCTGAATGGGCTGTATCAGTATCGGACAATTATACTCATTTTAGAAATCATGACGAAGGATATACCGAAACAATTTATCATTTTCCTGACGAAACCATCATCCGGACAGACGATGAATTGCCCTCATTAAACAATAATAATAACCTGAAAGCTTATCTAAATTATATATATAAAGATAAGTTGCAAACATTTTACTCTTCTTTACGGATGAATAGGAGTATGTCTGAAAATGACAACTGGAATCGGCAACGGTATAATAATACATCCGCTGTTCTCGTGAAACAAGAATACAAACATACTGTTAGGTTGAATCCGGCTTTACAATTACGCTATAATCGTACTCTTCCCAAAAGGCAGATACTTCGATTGGAGTTGTATGGAAGTTATGGAAACAACGATTACAATCGATGGTATGAGCAGCGTACGGATGAAGTCATAACGTCTTCTTATGCCAATGCTACTGCCGAAGGTAGTTGGTATGGAAGACTTAATTGTAACTATAGTAAAAGTTTCAAAAATAAATCATCTGTCAGTTTGACTCTAAATCAGAATTTTACGCATACTAACAACTTAAATACAAAAGAGGGGCAAAATTCAGAGATCTTTTTAAATAAAGGTAATACCAGTTTTTATGCTACATATAATTATCGCATTAAGAAGAAATTTAATCTACAAGCTAGCATTGCCGAACATTTATCATATACTACGACGAATGGAAATCATGTGTTCAGTTCTTTCTTCATACCTTCATTGAAACTCTCCTATCTTCATAAGGGACATTCGTTGAAGTTGACCGGAACTGTCCGTAGTACAGAAATAAGTCTTTCAAATCGTACCGGTTACGAATATAAAAAAAATGAATACGAGATGTTTGTAGGAAATCCTAAATTAAAAGACTATTTGCAATATAATGCAGGATTAAATTATGATTGGACTATGAATTCCAGGTGGACATTGCTTTCTTATGCTAGTTTGCACATAAGTAATCCGCAGAACTATGAACTATATCGTTATGATGACGAACGGAAAATGTTTGTATATCAAAATTTGAATGGAAGCAAAAGTTTGAGTCAGCACTATGAATTGGCTTTGCAATATGATATTATTCCCCAGATATTTAGTTTAAGGCCAGTGCTGATTTATGATCGCATGGATGTGTCCTTGTGGAAAGATTTTTCTTTTGATCGTTTTTTCTTTTGCTGTTCTCTTTTTTATATGCATAATGGTTGGAGCTTTGATGTAAACTATATGGCACCATCAAAGTATATGAAAATCACTTCCGGTCTTATGACTCATTTTCCTGGAATGCTGGGATTCGGAGCTGGTTACAGTATCAGCAACTGGAATATTGATTTATATATGCAAACGCCGTACAAGGCAGTTTCTAAGGGGCACCTTCAGCAAATTGGTTATGAAAGAAGATATGAAAACCGAATACCTCGTGTTAGCGATCATGTAATTAGCTTATCAGTAAATTATCGTTTCACTTTTGGAAAGAAAAAACATAAATTCGATAACTCGGTTATACAAGATACGAATCAGTCAACCATATCAAGCGATTAAAACGAAGCAAATGAATTTACAAGAGATAGAAATCCGGCCATTTTCAACTTCTTCCCTTCATGAAACTTTTCTTATGGAGGTTTCGGGACGTTTCTTTGAAATAGGTAAAGATGTGGCTGAACTTCTGACCTACTTTAAATGTAACGGTTGTGAAGAAGCAAGTATTGAAGAATATTCTAAACAAAATGGAAAGTTTTCGAAAGAGGAAATTTTGACGTTTTTAAATGATTTTGCTAAGAAGTTGGAAAAAGAGAGCGAACTTCCTAACAAAAGAAAGTCTTTTCTGTATAATAGAGAACTCATATCAGCGAATGTCATCAACAAATGTTCCTCGTTGTTAGCTCCTTTATTTAATAAATGGTTCATATTGTTCGTCATATTATTTTTTATAGCTTTGGATGTTCTCTACTTTATAGAATACAGTACAATAGGTAAAGAACACCTAAATTTGAATATTTATATTTTAAGCGGATTACTATTCTTTTTTATTCTTTCTTCTCTTTTTCACGAGTTAGGACATGCTTCAGCTTGTCGCTATTTTGATATTTCTCATGGAGGGATCGGGCTTGGATTGTACATTAATATACCAGTCTTTTATACAGATGTATCAAGCGTCTGGAAACTTCCAAGAAAAAAAAGATGTATTGTTAATGTTGGAGGAGTCTATTTCCAGATATTACTTTTAATTCCATTTTTGGTAATTTATTTATATTCTCAAAGTAGTTTATTGAGCTATATCATATTGATTATGAATTTCAATTTCCTACTCACACTAAATCCATTCTTTAAATTCGATGGATATTGGATTATGACAGATGTTTTAGGTGTTGCCAATTTACGTCAAAAAGGAAAAGAATGGATGCTGTATATGATAAACAAATTTAGGCATAAAAATACTAATAAAGTTCCTTACTTAATGTCACTCTCCAAAGGAACTAAAATAGCATTGGTTATCTATACAATAGTGGTAAACTTCTTTTTCGGATTTTATTTCTTGTATATGCTACCACTTTTTTTTATTAGATTCTATCATACTTTTCCTGAAAGAATTGAACTATTATTAATGAATCTGTCACATCATCAAATGCCTAATTGGGGGAATCTGCAACAATGTATTTTACAAATAGTGTTTTTGTATTTCTTTCTTTATATGCTGTATAGAATGTTGAGTCCGTTATTAAGAAAAATAATATGGAAAAAATAATAAATAAAATAGCTTGTTGTTTATTGGTTTTCATGTTTCTTATGCGTTTTTTCTACGTACAAGATCCATACTTTATCTGTACTTTTCTTTTGGTTATTTGCCTTACTGTCTGTCTAACCAGGCAAATGATAAAACTGACTATCATTGATTTATGTTTGCTCCTTTTATGGGCATATATAGGGATGGGACCTACTGTTAATTTCGCAGGGAGTGCGTATTCTTTTATTACACTCACATCAAATATCCTGTATTACTTTCTTTTGAGGTATATTATCACATACGATAAGAAAGGAGAACAGTCATTGCTATCATCATTTACCGTTTGTATTGCTGTCTTATCCGCATTAGCCTTTTATTCTTTTTATCTTTTCTGTGTGTCAGTGCATGAAATGGGTTTTAGTTCTCTTTATGATTTCAGATTTTTATATAAACCATTGGGAGTACCCAATAATGAATGGAGTAGCCTTCAATGGTTGTTTGGCGGGATTATAACGGCTGTCTATATTTATAGTGAGAATAAAATAATAAAAGGTATAGCTTTACTATCAGGTGCAATAATCTTATGTTTGGCTTTAGTTTCATTCTCACGAGGTATTTATCTTGCCGGTATTGTTTTCATCATATTGTTAATTGTGCTGGAACATAGGAAATTATTCGAAAGGAAAAAGATAATTATTGGTGGAGGCTATTGTTTGTTAGTAATAGTTGTTGCTTGCCTTTATTCAACAGAAATAAAAAAAACACTTCATGGAAATGAGACTGTATCCCAACAGCGTAGTACGAAAAGCCGAATAAATACCTTCCAATCAACAACGGATGTCTTGAAAGAATATCCTTTTGGAGTGGGACTCAATAATTACACATTGGCAAAGGACTATTATTTGCATGGAGAAAAAAGGGTTGACTCTTATACTTCATACGCTGCGAATTCATTTTTAAAGATAGGTATTGAAGGCGGATATGCCGGTCTGATATTTTATATATTATTTCTTTTATCCATAGTTTACTACTTAGTGAAGGCGAAGAAGCGTAATTTGTGGCTATTATTTCTTTTTCTGTTCGCCTTTTTTCTTCGGGAACAAACATTTTCTACATTCTTTGATTCCAGTAGTGTCCGATTATCAGCTTTGATATTAATCGCTTTCCTGCAAAAAGAAGAAATAGTAATTGTGCAACGATCGAATATAAAGATTTTAGCTGCTATACCCTGTTTGGCATGGATATGTGTATTTTATATTTTTAGATTTAATTGTAACGTTAATCATGATGTTGCAAGATTAGTTAATCAGTCTATGGCTTATCGAAAGGTTAATATACCAAAGGCGTTGACATGTATAAAGCAAGCTCAATTAAAAAATCCCTTAGATGTTCATCTGGCTTATTATGAATATTGCTGGTCAGAAAAAGAAAATGCAGTTCACAACGAAGATAAACTTAGAAAAATGACGGAACTCTATCCTGACAAGTTATTGTTCCGGTGGACACTATATGAGCAATATAAACAACAGCATCAGTTAGAGAACGCTGCAACTGAATTAAGATCTTGTATCTTACAAAATCCTCGAATTCTTGGGACTTCTTTTTGGAAAGAACTTAATGAACAAGAACCTGGATTCGCAGAGCTGGTAGTAGGCAGATTATTAAAAGAAAAACAGGAAAAGCCTTTAAATGTAATAAAATTAGCTAAATGGGGAAGTATAGCTTTACAATTAGGAAAAAACGATTTAGCACTGTCCTATTTGAATGAAGTTAGCAAACAATTACCCAACCTATCCCGGGTATGGTTTAATTTAGCTTCCATATTGGAGAAAGAGGGAAAATTAGAACAAGCTAGTCTGTACCGACAAAGAGGGAGTATAATGGAATTAGGTGTTTTTTCTAAAGACAGAAGTTATATGCCTCCCGTAGAGCAAGATATAAATAAAATAATCAATGAGCAATACTCTTTTTTATTTAATCTGTGGTATAATGAAAATTTGAAGAATGAAATAGAATAAAGATATGAAAGCGTTGATGAAAATAAGTTTTTTGCTTCTCGGCGTTACTGTTATTTGCTGGGGAGTATATTTCTACTCTGGAAATAGGATTATCACACGGAAAGTTTTAGCACATTATCAAAATGATTCATTGAAATTAGCGGCAGCAACATTATTGTTGGATAATATAGGTGACAAATTTGCTTATTGTAAAGAGGATATTGAACGTTATGACACGATTTTTGCACTTTATGATGAATTAAATAAAAAAGGAGAAACCTCATCAGAACCAGAACTGGCAAAAAAATGTTGGCATACCTTAATTCAGACTTATGGGAAAATGAAACCTTCACTATTTGAACGTGAATATGATAGGAAAACTTTATCTGCATCTTTTTTAATAGATAATATTGATGTGGCTTTTGAAGCATGGCAAACAGCCCCTAATTTTATCACGCGTGATTTTAATCTATTCTGCAGATACGTATTGCCTTATCGGGTTGGCAATGAGCCAATAGAGCCGGAGCGAAGAAAACAATTCGAGGAATTGCGTTCTCTAAGAGATTCTATGTTTGACGAAAGTCGGATTATAAAAGATCTATATCACGAATTTGTCAAAGTACGTAAATACCAAAATAGTAAGCAAATGTGGAATTATGCGATATCTTTAACTAAATCTCAATTAGAAAAAACTCGTAGAGGATCATGTCGTCATTTTTGTGAGTATTATGTGGCAGCTTTACGTGCTTGTGGCATTCCTGCAACAATAGATTATGTTAATTGTTGGGGGAACAGAGCTGGTGGACATGAATGGGTGGCAGTTCTAAAGGATAGTGGAGCATTTCTTGCTTTTGACGCATTAGATCGAAAGAAAATGAAATTGGCTTATAAACCAGCAAAAATTTATCGGCAAACTTTTGAAACACAGGTTATTGATGGGGATGCGAGAAAATATGTTCCTGACTATATGCTAAATCCAAATCGCATGGATGTCTCACATCTTTATTTTAATACCTATGATGTGGAGATAAAGGGCAGTGATATGAAACAATATAATAACTGTCCTTATGGAGTTATTTGTGTGTTTGATAATAAGAAATGGGTGCCTGTTGATTTTGGTAAGGTGACTGATGGGGTATTTCATTTTCAAAATATGATAGGCGATGTATGTTATATGGCTGGTTTTTATGTTAATGGAACTTTTATTTCGGCTACAGAGCCGTTTGTTCTAACCAAAAGTGGTGAAGTAAAATTGATTCAATGTTACACAAAAAATCATGTAGATATGCGGTTGGTTCGTAAATACCCGAAATTCACACGCATTTCTTCTTTTAGGAAAGGACTATTGGGCTCTAAAATAGAAGTATCAGATGATAGAGAATTCTCTTCAGGCAGGACTTTAATAACAATTGATGAATTAGGGAATGAAGATTTTTTTGATTCAACCGTAACAGTGAATAGACCATACAGGTATGTGCGATTAGTTTTTGATGAACAGAAAGAAGGTAATTTGGCTGAAATAGAATTTTATGGGAAGAAGAGAGGGACAAATGTTGAAGTTCTATTGACAGGTGGATTTAGCGGAGAACCAATAAAGCAAACTAAAACAAATTGGACGATGGCTTTGGATCGGAGTTTCGATACTTATTTTAAGAAGAATAAAGGAGAAAAAGGTAATATTTGTTTAGATTTAGGAAAGGATAATTCATATGAGATAACGCGCGTAAGATATGTTCCTCAAACAGATTCTAACTTTATAGTTCCGGGAAATCAATATCGTTTGGAATATTGGGACAATTCTTCTTGGAAATTTTTTGGAGAACAGATTGCTACCGATTTCAGTTTAAATTTTTCCAATGTACCTGCTGACCGATTATATATTTTACATAATCTAACCAATGGTGTAGAGGAGAGAATTTTTACTTATGAAGATGGTAAACAAGTGTGGTGGTAAGCTTTATCTGTTATTAAAAATGAATGTTATTTATGAAACGATTATTGACTTTATTAAATCGTTGCGTTTAAAATGATCTTTCTTTAAAAGCCGTATACAAAGTGTGTATATTTACCAATGTATACACATTTGTATACGGTTAATGTTTTTATATTAATCTATTAATGGTTTTCTTTGTTACAACGTGAATGATAAACTTTTATTTGGACTAATATTATGATAAAACATCTATTCTTTTTTATTTTCGTATCTATGCTACATCTATCTTATGGACAAAAAAGATACACAATCAGAGGTGAATTTCCTGATCATTCTTTGGATAATGAATATGTATTGCTATATGATTTCTCATCTCTTCAAGGTGAATATGAACGTTCAAAGCAAGCATTCATTGACAGTATATTGGTGGTCGATAAAGTGTTTCATTATGAAGGGACGATCAATCAAGAACCTTTTTTAGCATTAGTTCTTTGTAGTAAAAGCAGATATCTTAAATATAGCACAACTTTTATAGTAGAACCTGGCAATATTCAGATGCGCGTTGTTGACTGGGCAAGTGATGGTGATGTGTCAGGTACTTCTATAAACGACGATTACAACAAATATATTATTGAACGGGGGAAACTAATTGGTAAGACGCGTTCTTTAAGAACTAAACGAGAAGATACAATAAAAAGTGATACTCTAAAAGATAATAAATGCATATCTTTAAGTGAGGTATACACATATGCCGAGGAAGGGAAATTTATTTTCTTAGAGAAATATGCTATGTATCCAAATGTTGTACGATATTGGTTATCTTTCTATTTGAATGGGCGAAGAGCGTCAAAGAGTCCTGTTTTCTCCAAATGCCTGCATATTCTCAATTTAATGCCCAAAGCTGATCGGGACATCCTTTTGGCTTGGCGGGACTATACTATTAAAAAGGAGGAGTATAGAGAAAAGACTAAATCTCTGTTGGATAGTATACATAATAATGCCCCTCGTTTCATCGAGGCTATTTCAAAATAGCTCTTCTTAATATGAAGTTTGGGTGTAGTTGCTCTTTTGAAATTTAGTTGGAAAGCTCATAATGGTGCACAAAGGTATTAAATAGTGATTAACGGATTAGTAATTAATCGGTGCGGTTTTTAATTATTACAGAATAGAATGGATTTTCTCATCGGATATTTATTTTCAATCTTTCTATGTTTTCTTTCACCTTTTCTCTGTCTCTTCGATGAATAAGGAGTTTGCGGGTGAAGGGTAACAACTTCACCACCTCTTCACCTGTGGCGATTAGGTAAGCGTCTCCGCGATTCTATATAGTTTGCTAAAATAAAAAGGCTAATGCTCCCTTTTTATCCATTAGCCTTTTCCCATCTGTCAGGAAGCAGTTCCCTGTATTTTTCAATTGGTGT
>USSR01000031.1 GCA_900557355.1 uncultured Bacteroides sp. | reverse complement strand
TTGAACTACTGGGAAAAGAGAATATCTGCCCGAATATCAATGTAGCATTGGAAAGGGCAAAAAGCCTGGTAAAATAGTGCTGTTTATCAGCCACTTGTAAGCCTGTAAGCCATATATACCGTGCGTATTGGACATATAGATCCAATGTATACGGCATATATGACCTGTGTGTTGGATCTATATATCCAACACACAGCATCTATATCTCCTGCAAACAGGATATTATCATCATTTATTCTATCATGCTGACCTCTATTTGATACAGTCACAACCTCTTTTATTTCAGAACCATGTTCTTGTTTTCTTTATAATCAAGCGCACGATTCATAATCTTCAACTGTCCGAGAGTATTCTCTAATGAAGCATTTACAATAACCGGAGTTGCTTTAATATTCGGATTCACTATTGCCACATCATAAACCGACTGCTCCAATTCACCATTCAGATAGATTTTCAACATTCCATTCTTCTCACGGCATAAAGACACAATGCGCTCTTTATCATCATCAACAGCCTGTCCGGATACGACTTTCAACCCTTTTACCACGAATACAAGCCGCCCTTCCGCATCCAAATCCACCAAAATGTCTTTTCCCTGACGCAACAAGGAAACAGCGTTCTTATCGGTTTTCAAACAGAAAGACAGATTAAAATCCCCGCTGCCACTGACTCCTGTCAAAACAGGTATCTCCTGATTCTCGAAATAGAAAAAAGCGGTGCGCAATGCTTCCGTATTTCCTGCGTCATCTGTCACTCCCGAAATATTCAGGCGGTATTTATCATCTTCTCTCATTTCACGAGCCAATGTTAGTGTCACGACACGCCTGTCCGCTGAAAGCGAAGTAGCGGTTACCTCATTTCCCGAAACGGAAAATATTCCGTCTTTCAGTATCACAGGCTCATTAAGCTCGACCGTCAGGGAAGTCGGAGAGGTGGTCTTCACTATCCGCAGAGCAGGGGCTTCCTTATCAGGCACGGTACTGAATTTCCAAATCCGCACTTCACCCGGCTGCAAACTAAGGGAGATTTGTCCGCCATAATCAAACAAATGGTTCTCCGTGTCCTCTGCCTTCTGTTCATCCGTCCGGTACGCCCACACATAGGTACGATGCAATCCTTTCAATCCTTCAGGCATTCCGATAGTGCGGTCGAGCGGGAAGGTAAACTCTTTCACTTCATCGGACGGGTTGCGGACAGAAATAATCCCTTCCTGTCCCGACCATGCCGAATAGCCGTAAGGAGTTCCTTTTGCGGGAGTCTGTCCTATCAGTTTAGCATGTTTCAGAGTCTCATAGTTGTCGTTAATCCAGTGCAGTACATCGGCATTTATCACCCATTTCTGCCCCTCGTTCATCATGTTATAGCTATAATAAAGTTCCCAGAAAGCACTGCCGCGGGTAGCCATCATCATCAGGTAAGTGCGGAATTCATCATCATCCATCTTTCCGGCGAGATTGGCGGTATTGCCATAAATCGGGTCGTGGTTATAAAGATGCGCCAAAGGGAACTGGAACGCGCGTGTCTTCACAAAATCGAAATAACGGTCGTCCCTGTAAGACAAAAGTTGGTCAAGCTGTGACGGGCGTTTTACGTTCAACCGCCCGATGTCCTGCGAGTTCTGCATCCACACGGAGTTTCCCCATTGCAAGAACCACGGGCTGGGGTTGACATAACACGTCAGGTTAATCCACAAATCATTCCTTTTCGCCCCGCGCTGGTCGCGCATCGCCTGAAATATATCAATCCAACGTTCCCAATGCTCGGTGACATAACACATTCCCTGATAACCGCCGGAGATATAATTCCCCTGCGGGTCGGGTTGCGGCGGACGAACCAGAAAACCGTCCAGTTTCCAGTAATTCACGTCAAACCGTTGCTGGCAGTCCAGAAAAAACATTTTCAGTTTCTCGCAGTACACCTTATGGTTGGTGCAAATATCACTTGAGTTGCAGTTCAGTTTTCCATTCCCGTTTTCTTCCAGAAACCGCGCGAACTTGATATAATAATTATAACCTCCGCGGGGGCCCAGCCACAATCCGAAATTAGAGGACAAACGGTGTGACAAATCCGAAGGGGTGGACAGTTCGTTCGGGAATTTGCTGTTGAACGACCAGAATTTGGCCTTGTTCTCTTCCTGCCACGGACCGTAAGCATTCCAACCGTCGTCCACCACATAAGAGTCAATCGGACGAACTCCGTTCTGCGTCAGTCCGCGTTCCACTTCACGGAAAGAGTCGAGGATATTGTTCTCGTTGATGTCGAGCATAAAGTCATACCATGAATTGTACTGGATACGGAAGTCGACCGGAACGGAAATATCATGGATATAACTGAAAAAGTCCGTCTGAATGACATCCATATCCGTACTGCGGGTGGCACCGGTCACTTCTTTCCAGGTGGTAAACGTCCCGCTGTCCGCCAGACGGCCTTCCGAAGCAAGCATCTCAAAGCTCTTTCCCGAATAATAGCGGATACGTACTTTCCGATCACCCTCAATCTCCGTCTCCGAAGCCGGAAATTCAAGTCCGAAGAACATGCCCTGTATGTACACCGGTTGCCCCAAAGAGATGTAATATCCGCTGACACCGCCCACTCCCTGTTCCATCACCGGATGCGTCCAGACAGCATATCCTTCGGGAAGGCTCATCGGCTCGAAATCAATATAATCCAGACGCGCCAGATGGCGTTGCGAATCGGGGACGGTAATCTCCAGATATTTCCTCATATAGTGCTTCCCTTCCTCCAATGTAAGAACCATGTCCACCTGCCAGTCCACCTCCTGATGGCGGAAGCCCTTATAATGGAAAACCAGCTTCTTGCCGTTCTTCCCTTCATCCGTGACCTGTACTCTCTGCAAGAAAAGATCAGAAGAATGAATATCCGCAACGACCGAATCCGCACTCAACGTACGGATGATAAAATCCTCCGAAATGGTTTCGGGAATAATACGGGAAACTTCCTTCCCCATACGCTTATTTTCAATCATGCACGTGCGGACTTTATCATTCTTCACCAGAAACTTGCGAGCGAGGAATTCATTGCCAATCTCCACAGTATCTGCTATATGATTGACATAAATCTCTTCCTTTACAGCTGCCCTCATGGAAAACAAACATCCTCCAAACAACATCAACAGCAAATATATTCGTTTAATCATACTATTTTTATTCTTTCATTTATCAAACCTTTAAAAATAATCCGCGCTTATACATCACCCTCAACAGGAGAAAGACAATCAGATAATTGGCGAAGGTAAGCCATACGGAGTAATAACCACCCAGATATTGTTCGAGCCCGTAACTGACCGAAGCGGCAACGCAACGGAAATTCACAACTTCGCCCAGCAGATACGCCGTAATGGAATTCATGCCATACACTTTCAGCCAGTTCAATTCCCGGGTATATCCTTTATAATCAATCCAGTAATAGAACAATGCCATCAGCAGAAAGCAATAGCCGCCGGAAAGCAGGGTCATGCTGCCTGTCCAGATACGTTTGATAACAGGCATCTGCAAACTCCACAGTAACGCCAGGCCAACAAGAGCAAGTCCGACAACTAGCAACGTCTGCACCACCCTTTTCCGATTTGCCTTGCCCTCTTTCATTATCTTTCCGGCAAACGCTCCGAGCATGACGGTCACTCCGAATGTCAGGCTGCTCCACATCCATGTATAGTTGTAGGATGGCGAGAAGCTCCAGGTTCCGTCCTCATTCCAGAAAACACCGTCACGGAATCGCCCTAAAACGCATCTGTCCACTTGTTCCGCAAAGTTCCCCGCCGGTGTGAAATCCCCCAAAAACGTCATCGGAACCCAGTAGACGAGAAGGAGTAGCAACGTTATCCCTACCTGCCACTTGAACGGGAAGTGCAACTGAATGACCGCAGCAATAAGATAACCGACAGCAATAGACTGCAATGTATTGGAATACAAATAAAGATGCGTGGCGTCCAGACCGAGCAGGTTTCCCTGAACAATCATTCCGAAGATAAACAGGAGAAAAACACGCTTCAGGATTCTCCGATACACAGGCCAATAACTTCCCGTAGTCCCTATATACTTCGATAGTGAGAACGGCATGGAAGCTCCCGTCATAAAGAGGAAAAGCGGCATTACCAAATCCCAGAAACGGAATCCCTCCCAAACCTCATGGTCAAACTGATAAAGTATGCTATCGAGAAATGACATATTCATCTGCCGTGCCAATGCCACGAATACAGGTTGAAAAAAGACCAGGAGAAATAAATCGAAACCTCTTAGAATATCCAATGAGGCAAGACGGATGGAATTGTTTTCCGGTAATTTGTTTTTCATAAGTATAGCTTTTGTATAAACTTGATTATCGTTTTATCCAATGTCGCTTTATTCATGTTTGTACCCTTTGCCTTATTCCGGTATCATTTCGTCAAAAAGGATTCTCGACACCTGTCCCGGCCGTACATGAGATGCCGGACAAACTCCCGGGCCTTTGGCTGTCACACGTACGTAACGCGCTTGTGTACCTCTCAGCTTCAACGGCAAGTTTTCTATAAAGTTTCCTTCACGAAAAATCTCTTCGGGCGTGAAACTCCGCATGGCAGCTTCGCAGAAACTAGAGTTGTCATCCGAAACTTCCACTTTCACGGACGACGGCTTATGGATAGCCATCCCATTGTTCGTGATGCAGCCCAATGTCAATGTGTTCAGCGTTTCCGGCTTCAGCAGGTCAATTGTAAAAGAGACGGAATCATTATCATTCCAAGTGCACCATTCGGAATCCGAATATTTCAAGCTTCCACGTATTCCGTTCGTCAGGAGCTTTACAGACGGACTGTCTCCCGATACAGGTTTGGCGGTAGCCAGGTTCCACCGGACAGGGAGTATCAATGTTTTTCCCATCTGCCTGCCTTGCGCAAAAGTAGCACTTTTCAGTGTAAGCGGCTCTTTTACAGGCACTATTTTTTCGTAGAGCGGTGAAGTTGCCGTAGGCTCGCTTCCATCCGTCGTATAATGTATCTCCATGTCGGGGCGGATACATTCCAGTTTCACTTCGAGCATCCCGTCGTTTGGAGTGACCGTATGCTGGATGTTGTACATCGAACGGGCGTAGACGATACCTTTAGCTGTCAGATGTTCATTATAGACATCCAGTCCTTTCAGGAATGAAGTCCAATCCTTGCGTTCTTTCTTCGTCCATGCCACTTCCGCAAGGGCGGCCAGACGGGGAAAGAGCAGATAGTCCACATCTTCCGGTTTGTTGCAGAACTCCGTCCATAGGGATGCCTGTACGCCTATAAGTAAGGAAGCATATTCCGGTTTCCAGTCCGCCTGCACAGGTTCGTAATCGTAGACGTCCTTCAGTGTGTTATTGCCGAAATAGGTCTGGGGTTCAAACCATTGCGGGCCCTGATAGCGGATCAGGTACATGATGCGGGCAGGAGTCATAATGAACCGGTGTCCTTTTTCAGCAGCTTTCAAGGCAGCCGCGCCGAGTCCGCGCCAACCTTGAATAATAACGCCTTCGGGCAGGAAACTGCTGTTTGTCAGTTCGTCCCAACCTATCACTTCGCGTCCCTTGCTGCGTACATAGTCGCTCATCCGTTTCATGAAATAACCTTGCAGATCTTCTACGTCGGCAAGATGCTCTTTGTTCATGCGCTGCCGGCAAAGCGGGCATTTCTTCCAGAATCCTTTCTGCGCCTCATCTCCTCCCAAATGAATATATCGCGAGGGGAAGATTGCCATCACTTCGTCCAGAACATCTTGCAGAAATGTAAAGGCGCTGTCGTTTCCGGCACAGTAAATCACTCCCGAACTTCCTCCGCCCAAGCCCGGAATGACTCCAATGTAACTATTCACCACAGGGCAAGCCAGTTGCGGATAGGCAGCCAGTGCGGCGTTGCTGTGGGCGGGCATATCTATTTCGGGGATAACCTCTATCTGGCGGTCGGCAGCGTATGCCACCATTTCCTTGATGTCTTCCTGCGTATAGAATCCTCCGATAGGGGTCGGTTCTCCCGGTTCGGCGTTACGGCGGAAATAGAAAGGAACATCCATGCGGTTCACTCTCCATGCACCCACTTCCGTCAGGCGGGGATATTTCTTGATTTCTACCCGCCAGCCGTTATCATCCGTGAGGTGGAAATGAAGCGTATTGATTTTGAGCATGCCCATGCAGTCGATGATACGCAACACGTTCTCTTTGGGAATGAAGAAGCGGGCGGCATCCAGCATCAATGCCCGATAGCCGAAGCGCGGTTCATCCTGAATGGTTACCGCGGGAATGCTCCATTGGATATTCTCAACCCGACGGTTGCCTTCGACAGCCGACGGCAACAGCAGGCGGATGGTCTGCAATGCATAGAAAAAGCCTTTTATATCCGATGCTTTTACTTGTATCTGCTCCGGAGTAATCTCCAACTGGTAGGCTTCGCTTTTTAAAGAAGAGTCAGTCGTAAAACGGACATGACTCTTCTCACTGCTACCTATTGCCAACTGTGGGGTTATTCCCGAACTTCTCTTGAATAAGTTTATAAAGTTGCGGACGATGACAGCCTGCTCATGGTTCTCTACCGAAAACAAGGTTCGGGCGGAGAAGGTGAAGTTACCCTCGCCCGGCACGACCTGCACCGGACGGGGAACTATTGAAACAGGGGGTGATGTCAAGTTGTCCGCGCATGCACCCGATATGGATGCAAACAGCATACAAATGATTAAGATGTATTTCGTCATGGTTTGACAGTCAGTTTATTTATTAAAAAAATCGCAAGTACCTCTTTGCCCCTTTTTATTGAAGACTGAATAAGGCACTTGCGAAATTTGATTAAGGCAACTAAGAATTAATAAAACTTCGTTCCTGTATGCCTATTTCTACCTTGGTCATACTCTGCTACTGAAGATTTATTTATATAAGTACGAACCCAATCTATTTCCAAACGAGGAATAGCATTATTATCACGATCCCGTTCATAATTATCATAGCTTGCAAAACCAGAATCCCAGCCGGCATCAGGAGACCATACACCATTAACCTCAGTTCCACCTCCAAGCCCCCATTTATTAGGTGCTCCCATGGTAAGAATAAATTTCAACCCATTTAAGTTTTGTTCATCTGTAAAAGTCCAATAGCCTGCAGGACAATCAGCTTTTTTATAGCATACAGTCTCTTGCCCATTAATGCCCAGTGCGACTTCCGAATCAGAACGCCACTCAAACCAATAAATGTTCCATTCATTTATATTTATCGTATGATTTGCAGTTTGAGTTTTTTTATCGGTTCCTGAAATTCCCGTATGGAATGTCTGATGCGCTTTATTTCCTGTAACAGGACCTGTCGGATTTTCGAGAATATCAACTTCCGTGTAAGTATTATATTTACCCGACTCATCAGATATCAGCCAAATCCCCATGTTAAAGCCATTTTTCTCACCACGAAGCCGGGCACGAATTTCCATTCTGCAACCTTCTGATATTAACTGACTATTAGCTTTATATGTAGTATTAACTCCACATCCATAGAAAGCAGCAGTACCATAATCCCTATCTTTTCCTGCTGCCGGCCCTGTACCCTTCGACGGAACTTTCATTTCTATCATCTTCAGATATCCTTGATCGGTTATATTAGAGAATTGCACATTGACACAAGCCGCATGATTCTGTACAATCACCGTATTACGATCTGCCAAAAACAGAGGAACTTTATTACCCCATGAATTACCTGCACCATTAGTATTCCACATATCACCTGTATTTCCGAAACTATGGAATTCCCATGCATTGTAGAACTTCCAGCCTGCCGTAGCTAAATCTGTATTGGGATGCGGATCCAGTTCTTTCATTTCAACAACCTTATCATCTCCATATTGTGTCTTGGCTGCTGCCAACCTGCCACTTGAAGCAAATGCAATTCCCGGACGTTCGTAAACCCAACGCTCATCAAGAATCCCATCTCCCTTTTCAGCTTCGAGGTCCTTCATCGTAATTTCCAATGTTTCATTATCCAACGGATGAACTGCAGAAACGGTCGTAAAATTCAAAGTCAACGTTTCCGTTTTGGTAGGTTCCATATTGTGTTTAGTTTTAACTTTCACTTCTGCAGATTTTTCTCCTGCCTTTATCGTCAATGTGACGGGGGGTAACGTTACATAGAAATCTTTTTGCTCATCAGGTACAGTGATATGGATATCCATATCATCCGTGACCGGCACAGGAACTTCTGCCAAAATAGTAAACTCATCACCTTCGTCAATAACCCTGTCCGAATTATTTTTTATTGATACAACTGTGTAATGGAGATCAGAAATAACAATCGATTGAGTTGGATTAGTCACCGTATAGCCACGTACAAACGACATTACATTCACATACAACTTTTGTTTGGGCTTAATTCCACTTTCTGTAATCGGTAGTTTTATATCAAAAGAACTGACTCCCTTCGGGAAGGTAACCATTGAAGGAAATGCTTTAAAGGCTGTCTTTGATACATCTTTTTCTCCGTCCTTAGCAGTCAGATAAATATCAAAATCTTCGTTTGTCACACGTTCCGGATTCTTAGCGTCATTCACTTTCAAAGTAAGGGTAAGCTCTTCACCCATTACAAAGCTCTTGGCACTTGATTCCACTATTAAAGGTACAGTTTCCGGCAGTGGTTCTACCGCATCGTCCTCGCACCCTGCAAAACCTATTGAAAGCAGGCAAACAGGTAAAAATGTATATAGTATTCTTTTTATCATAATTGTGTAATTTATTAAATTGAGATACTTATTCGCTAACATCTCCCCAGCCCGGATTCTGTTTCAATTCATGGTTTAATTGCAGTTCATCCGGTGGTATCGGTAATAAATAATCCCGGTTCAGGTCGAAAAGGTAACCCTCAGGCAAATATTGCTGTAACGGATCCATCCACCCGTCGTTATCTTTCAATACCAATTCCAATGATTCGCGCCCTTTGGGTGAAAAGCTTTTGTAAAGGACACTCTCTTCGCCCAGATATGCCCCCCTGCCACGACCGTTGATTCCTTTCAATGTTCCGGCTTCCGCCCAACGCATCAGATCGTCCAGACGGAATCCCTGAAGTGCCAGTTCCGAACGTCTTTCACGACGAATTTCCTGTATCAAGGGAGTAAGCCCGGTAAATGGGAAATTAGCATCTGCTTGCGGCTCTATCCATGTCACGCCTGCTCTTTCGCGCAAGGGTTTCAATGTTTTGTTCAATACATCGTCGCTCCATTTGTCCAATTCTGCCGCTGCTTCAGCATAACAAAGTAATCCTTCCGCATACCGGAACAGGATAATGCCAGTCTGCGTATTCCCTTCCACATAAGTAGTGTCAATACCTAATCTGATATGGAATCCGGTAACACTCTTGCTATTACCGTCGCCGTTCAAGTTAGGAGAGACAATATCTTTATTCTTTTCTTTCATTTCATCATCAGTGCCTGTCGCATCATAAGCCCTCACATTCATCGGCTTATTGGAAGAAGAACCTGCATTAGAGCGATATTTACATCCGGTATGCATTACTGTAACGAGAAGTCTCGCATCCCGTCCCTCAAATGTTTCATTAAAATCCTTGAACTTCTCGTCTTTGGGATTAATAAAAGTTCCATCGGCATTTAAATAGTTATCCACCAATGACTTTGACAGGCCGGACGGTCCCTGGCCATCTACTGCTCCTGAAGCGAGTAAACCACCCAAATTATGAAAGACACCATCAGCCACTGAATACTTTTTCCACAGAACAGCTTCCGGTATTTGAGAAAGATCTTCCTTATTAAATAAGTGTGCAAAAGCATCTTCGGTATTTACATACTCCTTATCAGTGTCTTTCGTATTCAATGTCAAGCCAGCAGTAAAAAGTTGCTGGTCTCCCCAGTTCAATACTTCCTGAAAAAATTCCGTAGAATTGTCTTCCGTTGCAAACTTAGTACCTTTGTGGTATTTCTCCCACGAACCTTCATAAAGCGCCACCCGCATAGCCAAAATAGTAGCGGCCTCCTTACTGATACGCAGTCCCTGATATTTACTACGCGTAAATAAATTTGCACGTGCTTCCGGAATTTCACCGATAGCGGCCTTCAAGTCATTCAATATAAAACGGGCAACATCCGCACGCTTGGACGCAGGTTTCTGTAAGCCGGCTACCGTAGCGTTTTCATCCCAAAAATCATCCATTATAGGTATATCTCCAAAACGGGTGAGCAGGTAGAAATGCCAATAAGCACGCAAAAAATAGGCTTCTCCTCTAAGCGAGAGTACTTCAGCAGTCTCAAGTCCTGCATCAACTTTATAATAGTGAAAGAAGTAGTTGACATTACGCAGGTTCTGATAGCCTTTTTCCCAATCGGTCGAGCCACTGAACTGATTATTCTCACCATTCAGGCGTCTGTCATATTTTTCAGCCAAAATGTTATCGCTGTTCACCTCTTCACCACGGACACTCATTCCATATTGCGTCGGAGCCGGCAATGAAGTATATAAAGCATTGATATAGTTCTCTACTTGTTCGCGACCAGCCAGGAAGCCTTCGTTTTCAGGCATTGTCAACGGTTGCCGATCCAAAAAGTCGGAACAAGCGGACAACACCAGCCCTATAAAAGCAGTCAGTATAATTATTTTCTTTTTCATGATGTTCCTCTCTAATTAAAATGTGATGTCAATTCCAAATACAAAGTTCCGGTTCAATGGGTAAACTCGCCCGTTACCATTTGCAGTCAGCGGTGAAGTAAGGGCGGGAGCAGAAGCATTACTACCTCCTACCCAACCATTCACCTGATTCAGTGTTTCAGGGTCAAACTGTTGCGGCAACTTGGAAATTGTAAACAGATTATCGCAAGTGAAATATACTTTCAAATTACTCAAGCCAATCTTTTCCACCAATTGTGGTTTGAAAGAATAAGAGACTGTCAAGTTCTTCAGACGCATATAAGCTGCATTGAGTAAATAACGAGTTGTATTATAGCCTATATTCACTTCTTTGTCTTTAGAATTATCTGTCAGGCGTGGTAAATATCCATCAGGATGCCATGCATTGAAATAATCAAGATGCTCTTTGAAGTAACAATTTCCTCCATACAGGTAAGTAGCACCTGCCATCGGGAATTGTCTCTTGGCTACTCCCTGGAAAAGAGCTGATATTCCAAATCCTTTATAGCCTGCATTCAGATTAATACCGAAAGAATATTTAGGGGTTGTATTACCGATTACTTTCAAATCACCATGATCCGCCAAAGTTCCTTTTCCCGGGTCTACCTTCCCGTCACCATTGGAGTCGATATATTTTACGTCACCGCGTTGCCACTGGTTGTCAGCTTTAAAGAAGCTAAGGTCTACCGTTCTCAAATATTCATCCACTTCACGGTTAGTCATGAAAAGATCATTAGCTTCATATCCCCAAATCTCACCGATGTCCATTCCCTCATAATACCCTCTGTTACGTGCCAGACCGGTATGGTTATTGAATATCAGTCCTTCAGGATTATTATACTTCGTGACTACTGCCTTGTAATTGGATATATTAAAACCGACACCATAACTGAATCCGCATTTCAATTGATCCTGCCAATTGACGGACAACTCCCAACCACGATTACGGAGAGTCGCATTATTTACTTTTGCACGGTCGTCTTTACTGATACCTCCGATAGCCGGAATTGCTTCAGCCGGACCAATCATATCATGCGTTGTACGCTGGTAAATATCAGCAGTTATTGTCAGACGGTTATCCAATAACAGCAGGTCAAGACCTAAATTGGCATTATCCACCTTCTCCCAGGTAATATAAGGACTGACCATTTTCGGAGTTTTGGCAATCATTCCTTTGGCAGGAGTGGCGTTTACTCCCGGCAGTAACCAAGCATTGGATGAGTTTGACACCAAATCCATCACTCCAAGATAATCATACAATCCGGCGCCATTCTGATTACCCAAGCGTCCGTAAGAAACACGCAACTTCAACTGGGAAAATGGAAGATTCCATGATTTGAAATAGTTTGTGCGAGCTATATCATAACCGGCAGAGAAGGAAGGAAAGAATCCCCAACGGTTTCCGGGAGCAAAACGGGAAGAACCGTCATAACGTCCACTGAATTCCAGAAAATATGTCTCCTGATAATTCCAGTTCAACTTGGCATACATACCCATTGTGGACCAATGAGTACGGTCTTCACCGGCAGACAATGTACCATTGGAGTTCGCAAATGAATAAATATCACTACCTAAAATTCCATCCTTATAAGTGAAACCATTGGAGTTTTCCTGCAACTCCATCTGAAAACCTGCCATAGCCTTGAAGTAGTGTTCTCCCCATGTATGGACGTAAGATGTCGATACATTCGGAGAAAGATAATAATTAAATGCATTACCGCGAGTATAAGAACCCCATTTGGAATTCTTCCATTCCATACCCGGATATACATATCCCTGCTTGGTACCTATGTCAACCTTTAACTCTCCATCAGGTTTTTCTACTGTAGGGTATCCACGTTTGAAACTGTTGTCTTCTACATCAAAACGTACTTTCATTTCCCCTACAATATCCCAACCCGGTAACGGGGTAATGGTAGCAGCAAAAGACATTGCATCGGATATGCGGTTCTGTACATAATGGGATTCTTTTAGATAACGGAACTCAGAAGCATCATTATATTCCGAATCAATCGGATAATGAGTAGGAGCATTTGGTATTGTTTGTCCAAGAGTTCCATAAAAGATGGTCTGGTTGGCCATCGGCCTTTTAAGGATACTCAATGTTATATTATTATTGAAATTGAACTTCAACCATTTATTGGCTATAATCTGGAATTTCGTATTTACATTATATTTGCTCAGGTTATCATCTACCTTGTCAAGTAAACCATCCTGATAAGTGTAACCCAAACCTACATAATAGTTGAACTTTTCCGAACCTTCGGTTACACTCAGGTTATGTGAATGACGAATAGCAGTATCTTTAAAATAATAATCAAACCAATCTGTATTCGCATATACCGCATCCATTGAAGAAGCCCAGTCTGTCCCGTTTTGATTGGGACCTATACCTGGAAATTCTGCTGAATAGGGGTTCTTCATGAATCCTTCCATCTTCTCTATAAGAGCGTCAGAAAATTTATGATTCACGCCATCATTATCATTCCGTTCGTTCACATATTTAGCAAACTCAAGAGAGTTCATCATCTCCGGCATATTGATAGGTGAACTAAAACCTACTGTGCCTCGATAAGAAACCCGTGTCTTTTCCTGCCGACCGCTTTTTGTAGTTACTAATACCACACCATAAGCGGCACGTGCACCATATACGGCAGCGGCAGAAGCGTCTTTCAATACACTAATTGTTTCGATATCATTTGGATTTACGTTCTGAAGGCTTTGTTCCACTCCGTCCACCAATACATAAGGCTCGCCCCCGTTACCATTAATAGAACCGACACCGCGGATATTGAACTTGATTTCCGCGCCTGTTTCACCACCAACGCCGTCAGGAGCTGCGTCGGTCACAAAATTCAGACCGGCTACATTACCTTGAAGGGCACTGGTCAAATCGGTTACAGGACGATTGACTATAGCATCGGAAGCTACAGTAGACACAGCAGCCGTAATGGTATTACGTTTCTGCTTGTCCATACCCACCACAACGACTTCATCAAGAAGTTTCGAGTCTTCCTTTAATATGAAACGATTACCTTCAAGTTTTGTCACTTTTACTTCGAGAGGAGAAAAACCGACATAAGAGATAGATAAGGTATTGCCGACTTTACCTTTGACAGAAAAGTTACCGTCAATATCGGTCAACGTACCTTCTTTTGCCCCTTTTACCATGACCGTAGCTCCAATAATGGTTTCCCCCTTATCATCCACCACTTGTCCTTTAATCATTTGTTGCTGCGCAAACGCTCCCGAAGGAAATAACAGGAGCATCATCAAAAGAACAACAAAGCAGCTTTGTTTCTTCATAAGCTTCTTTTTTTTCATAATACTACATTTAATAATAAAGATTCATATTTCTATTAGCGAACAAAATAAATCTCACAGGCATTAGATTTAAGAATGAAGAACCGGGATAACTTTTCCGACTAACATTCTTGTCACAAAGGTAGGGTAGCTTTTAAAAAGAGTTATTTTAAAAATAGCCATTAAATATTCACTTTTCACCAAATCAAACCATTTCATCGGGGGGAATGATTGTTTTTCAAAAAATTAGTTTAAAATCGGTACCATACTCTATAATATTACATTTCAGATGCAATAGGGTAATTATGGGAATATATATTGATGCATATATCTATGGAATAATCCATAAAATAGAAAAAGACGGACGATTTGTTTATTCTATACTCCGAGCCTTATCTATCGATTTGTTCGACACCGAGAAACGATGTGTTTCTCGGTGTCGAACACTTTGTTTCTCGGTGTGCAACAGGTCGTTGGTTTTAAAGGGAAAAAGATAAAAGATAAATATTTATATATCAATATATTACAGAATCATACTCTTCGTTTGGAATGTTTAAGAAATCTGTTTATCCATTTTAATAGGTTGAGTCATCTTTAACACTTATTTTATTACAATAATAATTACACATAACTGCTTTATCTTTTGTTCTTATGTTCTTCTGTCTAAAATATTTCCAGTCCACAGGTAAGCAACCATAAGCCCACGTGGTGAGTATATATGCCTACCAAGCTAAATATATAGATTTAGCGCATAAATTAGTTTATCATACAAAGTCTGGCAATCAGACAACTCTTTGTTGAAATAAGGGAATTACAGATATATTTTGCCTAAAATGAGAAATGACAGTATAAATTGAGCTTATTTCTGCATGACTTCCTCCACCCGTTCCAGTTCCCATCCGCGAAACTGCATCACAATACAATGCAACTCGGTTCCGTGCACCATCTGACGCACCTTAGCACCAACGGCATAACCTTTTATTTGCTCTACAGCTTCTTGCCATTGGGCTTCGGCTTTCGCTTCGGAATCCTTGGTGGAGAGGTATTTCAGTTCGATGATATAGCTGTGCTTCACGTCATAGCGTATCAAGTCAGGCATAAGAAACAGGTCACAATAACCGTGATTCAATTCTAGTTCCGGAGCTATCAGGTAATAGGCATTTGTACTCAGGTAAGCAGTAAAGAAGCCTTGCAAGTTGCGCTCGCCTTCGATGGAGCTTCGCACGGAAGAGTTTTCCTTGTAGGCATGAGCAATAAATTCCATCGTTTCACGCCAATGACCTTCGTAAGCCATTTCATAATACATCAAGCCAAGGTCATTCAGATTGATATGCCGGTTATCCTGATATTCTTCCAACAGAAATTCGTAATACTGCTTACGCACGTTATTATTGGGAATACTCAACACCAGATAGTTGCCCCGAGTAGCAGTGATGGTAAGCATACCGTAATAAAAGAGCAGACTGGGAAAAATCTCCGGCTTGGTGATATCAATAGCGGGAAAGGTAGTCGTCAATGTGGTGATAATCTGCCCCTCTTCGGTGATTTTGCGCAACACGCCTTTGCGATTACCGTCCAATTTGTCCAAACGGATGAGTTTCTTCATCTTGTTGTAGTCAGTACGGGTGTTGGGGTCTATCATCTCTTTGGGTGATTTGCCCAAATCCATATAGTTGCGCAAATAATAGAGCACCATGTCACAATTGAACATCTTCGGGTCACGTTCCAGACTTTCTTCGGCAAAACAATAATTGTCATACCACGGACGCATTTCCTCTATCATCGCACTTATATCCACATTGCCCGGCAACTGTCTGGCATCCTTATAGTATTGGAGCATCTCACGCACATCCGTTTCACTGAATCCCAGCATCATATTAAACTGGTGCTTGGTACTGATATTCCAACCGATATTAAATCCGCTAGTCAAGTCATCCAACGTCACGGGGCTGACACCGGTCATAAAGATGCGCTCAAACATACCTTTGAACTTCTTGAAGATTTCACGGTAAAAGCCGCTAGCATGGGTCAGCGCATGATAGACTTCCTTGCCCTGCTCATTCAACACCACATTGGTGAAGTTATCATATTCATCAATGATAAGATAAAGATGCGCTCCGGTTTCAGCCGCATGAAGATTCAGATAATTCAGTTTACTTACAAAATCGGGCTGTGCTTTCATCTCCTGAGCAAATCCCGGAAAATAATAAGATTCATAGGACATACCGAACAAATCCATGACCATACAGCAGTAACGGTCGAAGTTCTCGGCCAACGTACCACTACCACCGCTGGCACGGGAAAAGTCAAGAAAGAGTATCTGGAAAGTCCCTTGCAGCCGTGTAGGGCGACTGCCTATCCATAGATTGCCGAAGCGTTTATCGAACTTTTCTCTTTGAGCGATGTCATAATAAGCCCGGAGCATACTCAGAAAGATGCTCTTGCCGAAGCGGCGGGGACGGATAAAGAACAAATTACTGGGTTGCTCTTCCAACAAAGGCAGATAGATCGTTTTATCCACGTAATATTGGTTCTGCTCCACCACTTCCACAAAGTTGGAAACTCCATAAGGGATTCTTTTTACTTCTTCCATGATTTGTTCCTTTCTTTAGTTCTCATATCTATGAGGATAATACAAAAGTAGCATATTTCAGCAGAAAGAACAAAGAAAGGGAAAGAAAGTTGAAAGATTGCCGCATTGAAGTGACAGACATAAATCCTTTTATTTTTTCATGCTATTAGCCGGATGAGATTTATAGCAGAAACTGTTTAGGTAATAACTGTCATAAAGAAAGTTGCATTATTGAAACAAAGCGGGCTGCCACAGGAAATGGATTCATCATCGTTGCTTTCTTACGGACCTTATCTATAAACATGTTCATTTTGGTCGATATTACAATGAGGTCCTTATGCCCTTCGTCATACAGTTTCTCATTAGAAACATCTTACTACCTACACAAAGAAGCACTTTTGGTGATTTTTAAAAGCTTATTGGTTATAATCGAAAGCAGGCCGTTCGCTGAAATCCTAAAAAAACAATACCTTTGCACATCACATTCCTTATAAATAATACATCTTATGAAGAAACTCTGCTTCCTTATTTTTTGCACTCTCTTTTCACTCACTGCATCATCAATAGAAACGGTGGATTATACACAAGGACTTTCCATATGGTTCGACACTCCCAACAATCTCGACGGACAAGCTGTCTGGCTACGCGCTTCGGGCACAGGGGCGAATCCGGACAAGACATGGGAAAGCCGTTCGCTACCCATCGGGAATGGTAGTCTGGGAGCAAATATCATGGGCTCCATATCCGCGGAACGAATCACACTGAATGAAAAGACGCTTTGGAAAGGTGGACCGAATACTGCCAAAGGCGCCGAATATTATTGGAATGTAAACAAACAGTCGGCAGGTGTATTGAAAGAAATACGACAGGCTTTTCTGGACGGAGATTCCCAAAAGGCGGGGTATCTCACACAAGAAAACTTCAACGGGCTGGGAGCTTATGAAGAAAAAGACGAGACTCCGTTCCGCTTCGGTGCTTTTACCACGATGGGAGAACTTTATGTGGAAACCGGACTCAGCGAAATCAACATGAGCAGTTACCGCCGCATCCTGTCATTGGATTCGGCTATGGCCGTGGTGCAATTCGATAAGGACGGGATACGGTATCAACGAAAATATTTCATATCCTATCCGGACAGTGTCATGGTCATGAAGTTTACTGCCGACAAAGGCGGAAAACAGAATCTTGTACTTAGCTATTGTCCCAACAACGAAGCAAAAAGCCATCTGGAAGCAGATGGAAACGACGGATTAGTATATACCGGCGTTCTCAATAACAACGGAATGAAATTCGCTTTCCGAATCAAAGCTATCCACAAAGGGGGAACACTGAAAGCAGAAAACGACCGGATTATTGTGAAGGATGCTGACGAAGTGGTATTCCTGCTTACGGCAGATACCGATTATAAGATGAACTTTGCCCCAGACTTCAAAGACCCGAAAGCCTACGTCGGCAACGACCCGTCACAAACGACTCTGGCTATGATGGACAATGCCCTGAAAAAAGGTTATGACGAGCTTTATCGTAATCACGAAGCCGATTATACCGCGCTGTTCAATCGGGTACGTTTTGAAATCAATCCGGAAATCGGCACTCCCAACCTGCCGACCTACAAACGACTGGCTAGCTATAAGAAAGGCGTGCCGGACTATCAGCTCGAACAATTGTACTATCAGTTCGGACGCTATCTGCTCATAGCCAGTTCGCGCCCCGGCAACATGCCAGCCAACCTGCAAGGATTGTGGCACAACAATACCGACGGCCCGTGGCGGGTAGATTACCACAATAACATCAACATTCAAATGAATTACTGGCCTGCGTGCCCCACCAATCTCTCTGAATGTACATGGCCTTTGATTGACTTTATACGCAGCTTGGTAAAACCCGGCGAGAAGACAGCACAAGCCTATTTCAACGCCCGCGGATGGACAGCATCCATCTCTGCCAATATCTTCGGATTCACAGCTCCCTTATCCAGCAAATCTATGGCATGGAACCTGAATCCTACTGCCGGTCCGTGGCTGGCAACGCATATATGGGAGTATTATGATTATACGCGTGACACGAAATTCTTAAAGGAAATCGGCTACGACCTTATCAAAAGCAGCGCACAGTTTGCGGTAGACCACTTGTGGCACAAGCCCGACGGGACTTACACCGCCGCGCCTTCCACCTCTCCCGAACACGGTCCGGTGGACGAGGGAGTCACTTTCGCGCATGCCGTAGTACGTGAAATATTACTGGACGCTATCCAGGCAAGCAAGGTACTCGGAACGGACGCCAAAGAGCGCAAGCAATGGGAAAACGTATTGACCAAACTCGTTCCGTACCGCATAGGACGCTACGGCCAGTTACTGGAATGGTCTACCGACATAGACGATCCGAAAGATGAACACCGGCACGTCAACCACCTGTTCGGATTGCATCCGGGACATACCATCTCTCCCGTGACTACCCCCGAACTTGCACAGGCAGCCAAAGTGGTACTGGAACATCGCGGAGACGGCGCTACCGGCTGGAGCATGGGTTGGAAACTCAACCAATGGGCACGACTGCAAGACGGAAACCATGCGTATAAACTGTACGGCAATTTGTTGAAAAACGGTACGTTGGATAACCTCTGGGATACCCATGCGCCTTTCCAGATAGACGGAAACTTCGGCGGTACGGCAGGAATAACCGAGATGTTATTGCAAAGCCACATGGGATTCATCCAACTTCTTCCCGCTTTGCCGGATGCCTGGGCAAACGGCTCGATAAGCGGAATCTGCGCCAAAGGGAATTTTGAGGTTTCTGTCTCCTGGAAAGAGGGACAACTGGAGAAAGCTATCATTCATTCCAAATCCGGGGTTCCCTGCAACGTAAGATACGGAGACATGACGCTCAAGTTCAAGACCGTAAAAGAGAAGAAATACGAAATCACTTTAAAAGGAGACAGGTTGACCGTTCTATAAAGAAAGCATCTGTCATCACAAACAAACCTGCTTCACATGAAAACAAAATACGCTGTTCTGTCAAGCCTTTTCTTTATCATACAGTTAGTCGGTGTTCTCCCTCTCCGGGCAGAACACTATTACTTTAAACAAATCTCTCTGAAAGAAGGGCTGCCTTCCAACGTGCGCTGTATTCTCCGGGATGAGCAGGGTTTCGTATGGATAGGTACCAAATCGGGACTGGGAAAGTTCGACGGGCACGAACTGAAAAGATACAAACACCAGGCAAACGACCCGAACTCGCTTCTCCACAACCTGGTTTATCAAATTGCCGAAGACAAGCAACACAACATCTGGGTACTGACCGAAAAAGGTATTGCCCGCTACCAACAGCAGAGCAACGACTTCACGTTCCCCACGGACGAGGACGGGAAGAATATCACCGCCTATTCCTTCTGCCTTGTCCCGGACGGAATCCTCTTTGGCGGCAAGGACAGGATTTACAAATATAGTTATGACGATTCTTCTCTCCGGCTTCTGCAATATTTCAACGCCAACTCTTTTAAAATCAACGCTCTCAGTATGTGGGATTCAAAGACGTTGCTCTGTTGCAGCCGTTGGACAGGCATATACCTCGTAGACCTGCATACCGGAGAGCACAGACGCCCCCCTTTCGACTGCGGGCCGGAAATTACCACCATGATGACCGACAGCCGGAAAAGAATATGGATTGCCCCTTACAGCGGCGGACTTCGTTGCTACTCATACGACGGCAAACTACTGGCTTCGTACTCCACCCGCAACTCCGCCCTCAGCAACGACATCGTCCTAAGCCTCGCCGAAAGGGAAGGGCAACTGTGGATAGGAACAGACGGCGGCGGAATCAATATCCTCACCCCCGAAACCGGGGAAATCTCCCAACTGGAATATATCCCGGGACGTGAAAACTACTCTCTCCCCGCCAACTCCATTCTCTGCCTGCACAACGACCACAATAACAATATATGGGCAGGAAGCACCTGCAACGGATTGATCAGCATCCGGGAAGTG
>USSR01000030.1 GCA_900557355.1 uncultured Bacteroides sp. | reverse complement strand
GATCAACTTTATCGAGCTGGCAACGAAAGTAATGCTCGGTCTGCCTGTGGAGAAACCGGAAAAAAATCTCTTCGAACTGGATTATGTGGGAATCAAGGCTTCCCAATTCTCTTTCAACCGCTTGCAGAAGGCTGATCCGGTGTTGGGAGTAGATATGGCTTCTACCGGTGAAGTGGGTTGTATCGGAATGGATACTTCCTGTGCCGTACTCAAAGCGATGCTTTCCGTAGGCTATCGTATTCCGAAGAAGAATATCCTGCTGTCTACGGGAACAATGAAACAGAAAGCCGATATGATGGATGCGGCCCGTATGTTGGTGAATAAGGGATACAAACTCTTTGCAACGGGTGGTACACACAAAACGCTTGCAGAGAATGGAATTGAAAGTACTCATGTCTATTGGCCGAGTGAGGAGGGACATCCGCAAGCATTGGAGATGCTTCATCGCAAGGAGATTGACATGGTAGTCAATATCCCGAAGAATCTGACAGCCGGAGAATTAAGTAATGGGTATAAAATCCGTCGTGCTGCCATTGACTTGAATATACCGTTGATTACGAATGCCCGTCTGGCTAGTGCATTTATCAATGCCTTCTGTACGATGAGTGTGGATGATATAGCTATCAAGAGCTGGGCAGAGTATAAATAAGCAGAATGTCATCTTTTTGAAAAGAGGCTGACATCATATTGAAATGAAAATGGTAAGGCCGTTCCTGTTATTCGGGAGCGGCCTTTGTTGTTGTAGAAATGTAATAACTCTGTCATTCATTGGTATTTCCATGTCGTTTACTTTGCGCCTGCAAAACGATAGAGATACGATATGAGAAAAAGAAACATGATTCTGGTTGCCGGTCTGCTGGCATTTACTTCAGTATGGGGACAAAACACGACTTCCGGTTGGGAAGATGAATCGGGTAAGATACCTGTAAAGGCTTATTTTGAGAGTGGAAAACTTCACTTTGCTTCTAAAAATGAAAACTTTCATTTATGGTTTGATAATCGAATTTATTTGGATGCAGCGGTTTATTCGCCTACGTCGAATGTGGATGATCTGACATCCAAAACGAACAAGGATCTGGAGGACGATGACAATCAATTCCGTTTTAGCAACGGGGTGAGTATTCGTCGTGCACGTTTCGGTGTGAAAGCCACTTTATACAAAAAATGGTTTGCAGAACTGGATCTGGATTTCGCTTACAATGAAGTGGAAATAAAAGATATGTATCTGGGCTATAAATTTAATAATCATTTCTTTGTAAAGGCGGGAAATTTTAAAGTTCCGATGAGTATGGAACGTACAACGAGTTCTAAATATCTGATGGCTTCGGAACGTCCGATGGCAGTGGAAGCTTTTGCTGACGGGCGCCGTCTGGGACTTGCCGGAACTGGTTGGGGAAAACATTGGTGGGCTTCCGCTGGAGTATTTGGTAGGGAAGTGGATATCATTCAGAAAGAGCGTAATAGAGGGAATGACGGTTATGCTCTGGCTACCCGTGTAGCAGTGTCGCCTATTTACAATGAAGATATGACGATTCATGTCGGCGGATACTTTAACTATCAGACACCTTCCGGTTCAGGGCTGGAGGATAAGACGGTTCTTTTCCGGACTTTCCCGGAGAGCAGGGTAGACCGTCGCCGATTTGTGCAAGCCGAGATTTCGAATGTCAATCATTATTATACTACAGGCTTCGAACTGGGATTCCGTTATCGTAAGTTACTGACTTATGGAGAATATATTTATAACAACATATCCCGCTATATCTATGGTGCTAATAATCAAAAGACTGATTTGAAAAATGCAGTATTTAATGGTTGGTATGCTACGGCATCTTATATGATATTGGGAGAAAACCGTCAATACTCCCCGGATGAGGCGGAATTTGGTCCAATGAAAATGCGTCGTAAAGGGGGGAATTTGGAAGTTGCGGCTCGTATCAGTAATATAAATATGAATGATTTCCATGATCCGGCTGCGTATATTACAGGAGGTAAGGCAACCAGCTATTCTGCTTCGTTGAACTGGTATCCTGTACGTAATGTGGTGATTGGACTGAATTACATTTATATGAATAATGATAAATATGCCGACTCTAAAGGACAAATTACCAAGGGAGGTAAACCTTTAAGTGAAGTAATGCCTTCAGGAATCGATTTTAATGTATTTCAGTTGCGTACAATGATTTCTTTTTAAACGCGAATAACGATATAAATTAAAAAAAGATGATTATGAAAAAGTTTTTGCTGATGAGCACACTTTGTGCTTTGGCTTTGGTTGGATGTAAAGATGACTCGGAACCGGAAATTCCTACTGATATTGATTATTCAGGATTGGTATTGAATGAAATTTGTGGAAACGATGGGAATGCAAGTGAAGAAGATTGGATTGAGATTTATAATACTTCCAATACAACAATTAATCTCAATGGCGTTAAACTGGTGAAAACTGATGAAGAAGGTGTTTCGGAGATTATTTATACATTTGGGGAAGGGGCAGCCATTGCCGGTAAAGCATATTTGCTGAAAGTCAAAGGCGTTGATTTTACTCAAGGAATCTCAAATACTAAATCTGTTTCTATCACTTTGCAAATGCCCTCTGGTAAAGATATAGACAAATTTGATAAGGATGCGGAATTTGGTGATGGAGGTAAACATGAAGTGGGAGGCAGTTATTCACGTATTCCTGACGGTACGGGAGAATGGACTGTTGTATTGAAAGCTACTAAAGGAACAGCTAATAAAATTACGGAACCTGAAGGACCTTCCGGTATTGATTATATTGGATTGGTGCTGAATGAGTTGAACGGTAATAAACCCAAATATATTGAGTTGTATAATAGTACAGGTCGTGAACTGGATATAACCGGAGTAAAGATTAAAAAAGATGATGGGGATATTGTTTATATAGCTCCCGAAGGGACTAAAATACAGTCTCATGGTTTTTTAGTGCTTCTTTCGGATCAAGCGGATTATTCTACAGGCTTTACAAGTGGACTCTCCGCTAAAAAATCTGTGAAGATTGAGCTTCTTTCACCGGAAGAAACTGCCATAGACGTATTCAAGAATCTAACGGATGCCGGTGAAGAGGTTTGGGGAGAAACACCTAAATACAATGGAGAAACAGAGGGAATGGCGTATGCCCGTAAGGATAACGGTGCTGAATGGTATATGATGAAAGCCACTCAAGGTGAGAGTAATAGCACCACTGCCGGACTAAGTACAAAAATAGAATGGTAAGATTATAATTGTAAGGAATGAGAAAGCTAATCCTTTTATTATTTACGGGAATTCTTCTTTTTAGCTGCACCGCTGTCGGAGCAGACGAAGGAAGAATTCTTCGTTTTATATATTGTTCAGACGTACATTATGGTCTTGAACGTGAATTTCGGGGAAAAGAAGTGGGAAGTGATGAGGTAAGTCGTGCTATGTTGGCAACCTTCAAATTGCTTTCTGAAACTCGGCTGCCGGAAGATAGTGGGGTGGGTGCAGGAATAAAATTCGGTTCTCCTGATTTTGTTGTTTGTACGGGTGATATTGCCAATCGGATGGAAGAAGGAGTTCAATCTGCTACTACATCATGGAGTCAATTTTGCAGTGATTGGGATTCATCGATAAGTTCTCCTTTGTATCTGGTACCGGGTAATCACGATATTTCTAATGCGATAGGTTATTCCAAGGTTTTATCTCCAGAAAAAGATGCATCCAGTGCTGCCGGTATTTTCAACCGGATGATGCGCCCTGCGGTGGAACGTACGGCGGAGACTTTTAATTATCAAACGGATAAGGTGCATTATTCCTTTGTAAAGGACGGGGTACGGTTTGTTTTTATGGGAATGTGGCCTGATGCATATATGCGTCAATGGTTCGATCAGGAAATAGGAACCGATACGATTATTCCTGTTATTTTATTTACCCACGATCCTCCCATTGCCGATACCAAGCATTTTACGAATCCGAACGGTAAGCATACGATCAATTCAGTAGATAAGTTTCAGAATTTGTTGGCAGATACCTGTCTGGTGACTGATGTCAAAAAGAAAGCCACAAAGAATTGGGAAAAGCTGGAGCAGTTTATCCATTCTCATTCTATGATTAAGGCTTACTTTCATGGAGATAAGAATTACAATGAATTTTATACCTGGAATGGGGTAAATGGAACAATTGATTTACCTGTTTTCCGGGTGGACTCCCCTATGAAAGGTGAGTATTCTTCTGCTGACGAACGTCTACTTTCCTTTATTGTAGTTACCATGGATGTGAATCAACGCTTGTTAACGGCTCGTGAATGTTTGTGGAATACGGAAAACAAAACCAGTATCCAATGGGGAAGTTCTTGCACTATCACTTTCTGATAAATAGCCAAATTTAGTATTAAATCGTATAGGTTACTAAAAACTTTATAAGAAAACGACCGTAAATCACCTTCTTTGTTGTAAATTCGTTCTATTTCTCGTAATATCAAACTTATTTTAATCAATTAATATAGAAAGTAAATTATGAGAAAAGACGGATTTACCGTATGTGCAAATAATTATATAAATTGTTTGCGTCAGGAAGGGCGTTATGCCACAGCACATGTTTATGAGAATGCACTTCGCTCTTTCACCATATTTTGTGGAACAGAGTGTGTGTCATTCAGTTTGATTACTCGTGAGAACTTGAAGCGGTATAGCAGTTATCTGATGTCCTGCCGCTTGAAGTTGAACACGATTTCCACCTATATGCGAATGTTACGTTGCATATACAATAAGGGAGTAGATACTCATCAGGCTCCTTATATTCATCGCTTGTTTCGTGATGTCTTTACCGGAGTAGATACTCGTCAGAAAAAAGCAATTCCTATAAACGAATTACACACGCTGCTTTATAAAGATCCACAGTCCGAAAAACTTCGCCGGACGCAAGCCATCGCTAATTTGTTATTTTTATTTTGCGGAATGCCTTTCGCCGATCTTGCTCATCTGGAAAAGTCGAATTTGGAGGGGAATATATTGAAGTACAACCGTATCAAGACGGGAACTCCAATGAGTATAGAAATCTTAGAATCGGCTTCATGTATTGTTTCCCGACTTCGTAATACGCATTCCGCTGTTCTCCCCGAGCATCCGGATTATCTTTTTTATATATTAAGTGGAAAGAATAAACGGGATGACGAAGCGGCATATATAGAATATCAATCCACTCTGCGTCGTTTTAATAATGATTTGAAGAGTTTAGCCAAGAAGCTACGTATTCATTCATCCGTAACTTCTTATACGTTTCGCCATTCCTGGGCAACTACCGCTAAATACAGGGGAGTACCTATCGAAATGATTAGCGAGTCATTGGGGCATAAATCTATTAAGACAACACAAATTTACTTGAAAGGTTTTGAATTGAATGAGCGTACCAAAGTAAATCGGTTGAATTATTCTTACGTTAGGAATTATAGGGGAATTCTTTGAAAAGTATATTAAGTCTTTGATAACCAGTCTAAATACGCAGCTGTTACTTCTTAGGTAACGGAAATTATTCGGTGCAAATATAGACAAATTTGTTAATAACATACAAGCAAAATTCCTTTTTTTTCTCTTTTTATTTAAATATACAGTAAAAATGTATCGGGACATGAAACATTCCTATTTCATGTTCTATGAATTCGACTGCCTATACTTTTCAAATATCTCTGTATATCAGGCAAAATGTATCTAAACTCCCTTGTTCGTACGTATTTCTTCTTCTTTTTGTGGTAGGTGTCCAGTACTCTATAATTTCCGTTACCTAAGAAGTAACGGAAACTTAAGGGGTAAAAAAGTATGATTCTAACGAAAGAAACTTTAAGTGCTGGGCCTAAAATTGGGACAGGGGAAGGCGTAGCACACTCTAAACGCTGGTATGTTGCTCTGGTTCGTATGCATCATGAGAAGAAAGTAGCCGAACGTTTAGACAAAATGGGGATTGAAAATTTTGTACCGGTCCAGCAAGAAGTACATCAATGGAGTGACCGCCGTAAAGTGGTTGAATCCGTGTTGCTTCCGATGATGGTTTTTGTACATGCTGATCCTAAAGAACGTAAAGAGGTTCTTTCCTTTTCTACAGTTAGTCGGTATATGGTAATGCGCGGTGAGAGCAGTCCGACTATCATTCCTGATGAACAAATGGTCCGTTTCCGTTTTATGCTTGATTATTCCGAAGAGGCAATCTGTATGAATAGCGCTCCTTTGGCACGTGGTGAAAAAGTACGTGTTGTCAAAGGTCCTTTGACTGGTCTTGTAGGAGAGCTTGTCACGGTGGATGGCAGAAGTAAGATTGCTGTCCGGTTGAATATGCTGGGGTGCGCTTGTGCGGATATGCCGGTTGGGTATGTGGAAAAGATTGAAAATCAAGTTGCTGTATAAAAATGAATTATTGCATCAACTAAATGGGGCTTAATATTAAACTTTATTCATGAAATAATTATTCGAATGAATTATATATTTATAATCTTAGCTTTTGTTATTTCTGTCTGTATAGCGTTATTTGTCATACCTCGCATATTACTAATTTCTCTTCGTAAGAGATTATTTGATATACCAGATAAACGTAAAATCCATACATGTGCCATTCCACGTTTGGGGGGAGTTTCTTTTTTTCCAACGATATTATTTTCTTGTTGTTTGGTATTGGCATTCCGTACTATAACAGGATATTATATTTCAGATTTACATGCAACTTGTTTTTTATTGGAATGTTTGTTTTTAGTCTGTGGGTTGACTCTTTTATATTTGACAGGAATTACAGATGACCTTATTGGAGTGCGTTATCGCCAAAAGTTTGTGATACAAATTCTCTGTGCTTGTTTTTTTTCTATCGCAGAGCTTTGGATAAATGACTTATATGGGTTATTGGGAATATATGCAATTCCAAATTGGATTGGTATTCCTTTTACTATATTGACCATTGTTTTCATTACTAATGCTATTAATTTAATAGATGGAATTGATGGATTAGCATCAGGATTGAGTAGTGTTGCGCTTTTGGTCTTTGGCCTTTTGTTTATAGAGAAAGGGCTGTGGATGTATAGTATGCTTGCGTTTAGTACCTTAGGTGTATTAGTTCCTTTCTTTTATTATAATGTTTTCGGTAATGCAGAACGGGCACGGAAAATATTTATGGGAGATACCGGCAGCTTAACTTTGGGGTATATACTAAGTTTTCTTGCTATCAAATATAGTCAGAACAATCCTGAGGTAATTTCTAATACCAAAGGTACTTTTCTTATAGCCTTTAGTACATTAATAATTCCAGCTTTTGATGTGATTCGTGTGGTAATGGTACGTTTGCGTAATGGAAAGAGCCCTTTTGAACCAGATAAGAATCATATTCATCATAAATTTTTGGCAATGGGATTTACACCCCGTAAAGCTATGATTATTATAATATTAATATCCTGTGCATTTAGTGTTGTAAATATTTTATTGATACCATGGGTGAATAATACTGTGATATTGATAGGAGATATTGTAGCCTGGATTGCTTTAAATCTTTGGTGGGATAAAGTGAGAGATAAGCGCACACATTTAAACAGATTATATTAAAATGAAAGGTATTGTTTTAGCCGGTGGATCTGGTACTCGTTTGTACCCTATTACCAAGGGAGTTAGTAAGCAGCTTCTTCCCATATTTGATAAACCGATGATTTATTATCCCATTTCGGTTTTGATGCTTGCAGGTATTCGTGAGATTTTAATAATTTCTACTCCGTATGACCTTCCTGGTTTTCAACGATTATTAGGTGATGGTTCTGATTTCGGTGTCCGTTTTGAATATGCAGAACAACCTTCGCCTGATGGTCTTGCGCAAGCATTCATTATTGGAGAGGAATTTATTGGTGATGATTCGGTTTGCTTGGTACTAGGAGATAATATTTTTCATGGTCAGGGGCTGACTTATATGCTAAAAGAAGCTGTACGCATGGCTGAAGAAGAAAACAAAGCTACTGTATTTGGCTATTGGGTATCAGATCCCGAACGTTATGGAGTTGCGGAATTTGATAAAAACGGTAATGTATTAGGATTGGAAGAAAAGCCTGTTCACCCAAAATCAAACTATGCTGTAGTGGGCCTTTATTTCTATCCCAATAAAGTGGTTAAAATAGCAAAGAATAGCAAGCCATCTGCACGTGGAGAATTGGAAATAACTACAGTAAACCAATGTTTCTTGGATACTAAAGAATTAAAAGTCCAACTTTTAGGACGTGGTTTTGCATGGCTTGATACTGGTACGCACGATTCTTTATCAGAGGCTAGTAATTTTATTGAAGTGATAGAAAAACGTCAGGGGTTAAAAATAGCTTGTTTAGAAGGAATTGCTTTTCGGAAAGGCTGGATTACTCCTGAAAAAATGATGGCATTGGCACAGCCGATGTTAAAGAATCAATACGGGAAATACTTGATGAATGTAATAGATGAATTAAAAGAGAAATAGAAAGATGAAGCGGAATATATTGATTACTGGTGGTGCAGGATTTATTGGAAGCCATGTTGTTCGCTTATTTGTGAATAAATATCCTGAGTATCATATTATAAATTTAGATAAGTTGACTTATGCTGGAAATTTAGCTAATTTGAAAGATATTGAAGGTCAGCCGAATTATACTTTTGTAAAAGCTGATATTTGTGACTTTGAGAGAATAATACAGCTTTTTAAACAGTATAATATTGATAGTGTGATACATTTGGCAGCAGAAAGCCATGTTGATCGTAGTATTAAAGATCCATTTATTTTTGCACAAACGAATGTGATGGGTACCCTTTCATTATTACAGGCAGCTAAGTTGGCTTGGGAAACTTCAGAAACGGGATATGATCATAAACTTTTTTATCATATTTCAACAGATGAAGTATATGGTGCATTAGATTTTGACGGAACATTCTTCACTGAACAAACAAAATATCAGCCACATAGTCCTTATTCTGCTAGCAAGGCTGGTAGTGATCATTTCGTACGTGCTTTTCATGATACATATGGAATGCCTGTTATTGTTACCAATTGCAGTAACAATTACGGGCCTTATCAATTTCCCGAAAAGCTTATACCTCTTTTTATTAATAATATCCGTCATGGTAAAGCCTTACCGGTTTATGGTAAGGGTGAGAATGTACGTGATTGGTTGTATGTAGTAGATCATGCACGTGCTATTGATATCATTTTTCATAAAGGAAAAATAGCTGAGACTTATAATATTGGTGGTTTCAATGAATGGACAAATATTGATTTAATTAAGGTTATCATTAAAACTGTGGATCGGTTATTGGGTAATCCGGACGGTACTTCCGAAAAGTTGATTACATATGTCGCTGACAGAAAAGGACATGATTTACGCTATGCTATTGATTCTAATAAGTTGAAAAAAGAATTAGGATGGGAACCGTCTTTGCAATTTGAGGAAGGTATTGAAAAAACTGTTCGCTGGTATTTGGAAAATAACGAATGGATGGAAAATATAGCGAGTGGAGAGTATAATAAGTATTATGAAAGTATGTACAAAATATAAAAGTTATGAATGTATCAGATTGTAGGTTGATTGATCTTCCAAAATTTTTGGATAAAAGAGGTAATCTCTCTTTTGCCGAGGAATTTAAGCATATTCCATTTAAAATAGAACGGACATATTGGATATACGATGTCCCTGGTGGAGAGAAACGTGGAGGGCATGCATATAAAGAAAATCAGGAATTTATTATTGCACTTTCCGGTAGTTTTGATGTGCTCTTGGATGATGGTAAAGAGAGGAGAAAAATCCATTTGAATCGTTCATACTATGGATTGTACGTACCAAAGCAGATATGGAGACAGATGGATAATTTTTCTACTAATTCGTTAGCTTTAATATTATCTTCAACTCCATATGGAGAAAATGATTATATACGTGATTACGAAACTTTCAAAAATACTGCATTATGAGTAAAAATAGTACAGTCTATGACTGCACAATTATAGAGCTTGATAAGCATCACAGAGATGAAGGTAATATCACTGTGGTTGAAAATGTTAAAACTGTTCCATTTGAAGTAAAACGTACCTATTATCTATACGATATACCAGGTGGCGAGGCGCGTGGTGGACACGCTCATAAAGAATTGTTTCAGCTGGTGATAGCTGCTAGCGGTAGTTTTAATGTAACAGTTGATGATGGCAGTGTGAAACGTACCTTTTCATTAAATCGTCCTTATCAAGGTCTATATATTGTTCCGGGAATGTGGAGAGAACTGGATAACTTTTCATCTGGAGCAGTGTGCCTGGTACTTGCTTCAATGCCTTATGATGAAGCTGATTATATACGAATATATAAGGATTTCTTGGAGTATAAGAATACAAAATGAAAAAGCGGGTATTGATAATTGGTGGTAATGGACATGGTTCTGTTATTGCAGCTTGTATAAAAGATAATCAGAAAAACGGATACGATGAAGATATTGAAATCTGTGGTTTTGTGAACGATTTTGTAGATAATGTAGATGAGTATGCTGTTTTGGGAGGTACTGATAGAATTCAGCATTTTGTCGATGAAGGGTATTATTTTATATGGGGAATACATATGATAGGACGAAATGTCTTGACAGAAGAACTGTTTAAGAGACTAAATGTTCCATTGGATAGATTAGTAACAATAATACATTATACAGCATTTATTGGAGAGAACGTGGTTCTTCATCCAGGGGTAGTGGTCATGTGTCATGCATATATTGCTCCTCGAACAGAACTGGGCATAGGGACAATGGTAAAATCCAATACTTGTATCGGACACGATGTTAAATGTGGACCATTATGTCATTTTGCAATGGGTTCGATAACCGGTTCATTGGTGGTTATAGGTAAGTGTGCTGATGTTTCTATAGGTGCTACAGTTTTAGAAAAGAGAAAGATTGGCAATTTTGCTATGGCAGGAGCAAGAAGTTTGGTTACTCATGATATACCAGACTCTGAAATACATGTAGGGTTACCTGCAAAATTCTTGAGAAGAATTATGGAAGATTAATTCAATAATACTAGGAATGTCAGAAGCAATGGACACTGAAAACAGAAACTCGTATAAACAAAGCCTAAAAGCTACATCATTGTTTGGAGGGGTTCAAATCTTTAATATACTTATACAAATCATCAGGTCTAAATTTGCTGCAGTATTATTAGGCCCTGAAGGGATGGGGGTTATGGGATTGCTTAATTCTACCATTACAATGATTTCATCCTTTACAAATTGTGGTTTAGGGACCAGTGCCGTACGTAATATTGCAGAAGCTAACGGAGCCAATGATACTAAACGTATAGCTTTAATTATTTCTGTATTTAGGAGATTGGTTTGGATTACCGGATTGACAGGTGCATTGATTTGTTTGGTTTCAGCTTCATTGTTAAGTCAAGTGACATTTGGAAATACAGATTTTACTTTTGCTTTTATAATACTTTCATTCTCGGTTTTATTGATGCAATTAACTTCCGGGCAAAATGCTTTAATGCAGGGGATGCGGAAGTATCGTTATTTGGCGAAGGCCAATGTAGTTGGCAATGCAGTCGGTTTAATATTTATCATACCGTTATATTATTTTTGGAAGATAGATGCTATTGTCCCTGTTTTATTGTTTTCGAATGCTTTGATTTTTATCCTGTCTTATATATATGCCCGCAAAATAAAGATTGAGAAGGAAGAAATAACCATTACGGATATAAAAGTTGAAGGGCGAGATATGTTGAAGATGGGAGTGTTGATCAGTCTTCAGGGTATGTTGGCAATATTAGCTTCCTATTTCATTCGTATTTTCATAAGTCGTATGGGTTCTATTGATGATGTCGGGTTGTTCAATGCGGGGTTTACAATAGTCAACACATATGTTGGATTGGTATTTACGGCTATGGCAACAGATTATTATCCCCGATTGTCAGCGATAGCTTCGGATAATGACTCATTTGTTAGGGCGATTAATCAGCAGGCTGAGATTTCGTTACTGTTGCTTGCTCCAATAATTATTGCTTTTATCGCTTATATACGGGTAGCTGTAGTAGTACTTTATTCTACAAAGTTTATACCTACTGAAGGTATGATGTATTGGGCAATGGCAGCCATGTTTTTTAAAGCCATGGCGTGGAGTATGTCTTATGGTTTATTAGCGAAAGGTGATTCCAAAGTATACTTTTGGAATGAATTTATTACAGTTTGTTATGGATTAATTTTTAATATGATAGGGTATTACTATTGGGGATTAATAGGACTTGGCATATCATCATTCATTAAATATGGATTCTATTTTTTGCAGCTATGGATCATTTGTCGAATAAAATGTAATCTCAAATTTACCAGATCAATAATGAAATTATTTATACTATTTTCTTGTATCACTGCCATAGTCCTTACCTGCAAAATATTAATGTTTGGCTGGAGTGGATACGCAGTGGTGACAGTGTTTTTAGTTTTAACGACATATTATTCATATACGGGACTAGATCGTAGGATAGGGATTAGGCAGGTTATAATAAACAAATTACATCGTAAAAACTAATATGATGGATGATGAAGAAAATATTGCTCGAAATAAAACATTCAATAAATAAAAGAATCGGAAATGCTATAGAAAGTATATCATGTAGACTCTATTATCATTCAAAAAAGAACAGTTGGGGGCATTGTTTATATGCGATGAATAATATGGTTTTACGTTGTGTTTCGTTTGTACCGTTTGAAGTTGTTAGTCATCATGTCTATGCGAAATCGCATTTGACTTCATCTATAATACCACTTATTACTAATAGAGTAGGGTATACAAGTAAGTTAACCTATGAGTTGGAGCCTTTGAAGAAAGAACTGATATCAGTTCCGATGCAAGATATTTTTATTTATAAACATGAAGGTGTTAGAATACAAGGAAATTCCGATTTTATCTTAAATGTGAAAGAAAAGTGTGTAATTAACGACTTCTGTTATAATATGAACGATCGCTATGTGATGTTTGATGGGCTTTTATTGCGGTTAAAGAATAATGTTGCTGTTTTACGTAACGATGGCGGTATTGGGAAATGTCGTTATTTGAAGTCTGGAATTATGCTTTCAGGGAAATTTTCATGTAATTACTATCATGAATTGTATGAAATTCTCATTAAACTGCTTGTCTTCAACAGAATAAACATATCAAAAGATGCTCCGTTGATAATCGATGAAATCGTAATGAAAATAGATTCTTTTAAAAAGATTTTTGAGATTCTTAATGAAACCCAACGTGACATAATTACTATAGGAGAAAAAGAAATAGTAGAATTTGGTACTTTATATTCTCTTTCTGCTGTGAATTCTATTGCACCTCATTATAGAGATATTACTGATCCTGATCATTTATTTGGGTTTGTTTTTGATTGTCATTTAACATTGCAAATGCGTGATAAATTGCTCTTGTTTAAGTCTAATTTAGCAACTCCGAAACGCATTTTTCTGACACGGAAGAGTACAAAAAAGAGGCATTATAATGAATCTGAAGTTTGGGGAGTACTTAAAGAATATGGGTTTGAAGTTGTTGCTCCCGAAACATACACTTTTTGTGAGCAAATGGCCTTGTTTAATAATGCTGACTATATTGTGGGTGGTTCTGGAGCTGCATTTACAAATTTATTGTTTTGTCATAGCGGTTGTAAGGTTATTTGTTTTAGATCCATAAGAAACTATTCTCCAATATTTTCGACTATTGCTAATATTGTCGATGTTAAAATGCGGTATTTAGCTGGTATTTCTGATAGTACAGTAGATTTACATGCTGATTACATTGTCAGCACTGATAAACTGAAAAAAATGATTGATTATAATGAGGATTAAAAATAGTAATGACATAACTTATTTTATAGGAGGTATATTACTTTTGTTAACTCTAAGGCCATTTTTTACTTGGAGTCTAAGTGGGTCTTATGCGCAAATTGTATTTCTTTTCCCATTGGCGATTCTATTCTGGCGGAATTATAGAATGAATAGATTGAATGTGCTGTATCTGTTTTTCTTTGTTTTTACCCTTTTGTTAGCTTCTATTTCTCAAAATCGTAATCTGATAGGATTCTTTTTTATGATTATTTTGGCAGCAGTACCTTTTGGATCGAAAAGATTTATGGTTAACGTGTTTGATAGGTACAAAACGTTATATTCTATAATAATTGGAATATCCATTTTGGTATGGCTGTTACTTTTCTTTGGTATTCCTGTCCCTGGAAAAATAATAGCTCCTTTGAATGCTGTAAAAACATATAATTATATTGCATATCCATTTTTAGTTATTCCCAACTATTTAGGGGCAGGTCTTGATGTTTATTTTCAATCATTAAGATTTTGTGGCCCTTTTGATGAGCCGGGTGTTGTTGGTACTATCGCCGGACTTATGCTGTATATAGATAATTTTAATCTGAAGGATAAAAGGAATATATTTATTTTAATTTCTGGACTTCTTTCATTGTCTCTATTTTTCTATGTCCTTTCTGCCATTTTTTTAGTGTATTTTTTATTTTCTAGAAATGTCAAGGTCGTATATAAATTCTTCATCTCTTCTTTAATGGCATTGTTAATTGTTTTTTCTATGCAAAATACAATGACTAGGTTGTTGATTTGGGATAGATTGGAATATGATAAAACACAAGGGATGATCAGTGGGGATAATAGGGCTGATAGTAGTTTAAAAAGTTATTTTAATTCTATTCAGGGTACAAGTCAATATTGGTGGGGGGTAGATAATAAGAGACAGTTGGCAAACTTCTCGGATAGTGCTGGTTATCGAAATGCAATTCTGTCCAATGGAGCTGTTGTCTGTATTATGTACCTGCTTTTCTTTGTTCTTTATGCCTTAAATCGTATAAAGTCCATATGGTATATTCTTATATTTATAACCTTGCTACTTGCTACATTATATCAGCGTCCTGGGTTATTTTCTGTTAATTATATCTTTCTATTTTCTATGTATATAGTAATGCACGACAAACGTGAAAATATAAAATTAAATCCATGATGCATATTTGTTATCTCACAGGGCTTTATTCTCGAAAAGACCCATTGATCTTTGACCGTCAGGGGAAGGCATTGGCAATGGCTGGCTATAAAGTTACTATTGTTGTTTGTGACTTAGAACCGAATGAAACAATTGATGGTATTGAGTTTATTTCGTGTAACTATAAGCCATGCTCGCGTATAGAGAGGATGCTGAATACCAAGAAATTTCTTTATAGGAAAGCACTGATGATAAATGCAGATGTATACCAAATTTCTGATCCGGAGCTATTATCTCTTGGGGTTAAATTGAAACATAAGGGATATAAAGTTGTATTTAATCTTCGTGAGTTTTATCCTGGCATCATTCATGATAAAGCATATTTGCCTAAAATGGCTCGTAATGTAATTGCAGTGCTGATGGAGAAATATCTGAAGTCATCTCTAAAGAAATATAATGCTGTATTTACTGTAACTGATGATACTGACAATCGCCTTGAAAAGTGGGGAATAAAGAATCATTATGTTATTAAAAATTTCCCTGTTGTATCTTCCAGGTTTACTTTATCCAAGGAGGAATATTTATCCCGTAAAAATGTTCTTGGATATATTGGAACAGTCTATTGGATTAGTTGTCAAAAAGAAGTATTAAAAGCTTTAGCGGAATTGCCGGATATCAAATATTATGTTGCAGGTGTGATTGAAGAAGGATATGTTGATGTTCTTGAAACTTTTCCAAACTGGAAGAATGTGGATTTTGCAGGGCCGTTTAAGAAAGAAGAGATATCAACAGTTTTTTCAAAAATGACTATTAGTAATACTCTTCGGGATTTTAGTCGGACAGGCAGTCCGAATGGATCTTTTGGTGTGTTGAAAATATTTGAAAGTATGGAGGCGGGGTTACCGGTGTTGCTTTCGGATGTGAAATGCTATCGTGAAATTGTAGAAAAATATAATTGTGGAATTTGTGTTGATCCACATAATTCGCAGCAAATAAAGGAGGCTATTCAATATTTAGTTGAAAATAAGGAAATGGCTTATCAGATGGGGCAAAATGGTCGGCGAGCAGTTTTAGAAGAGTATAACTGGGAAAGTCAGGCTAAACTATACATTGAAGTATTAACAAATATATAAAGCGAGGAATATATGATACACCCACTGGCTGACTGTCAAAGTAAATTAATTGGTGACGGGACTACTATATGGCAATTTTGTGTCATCTTAAATGGTGCTGTTATTGGAAGTAACTGCAATTTATGTGCCCATGTTTTTGTAGAGAATGATGTTATTATAGGTAACAATGTTACTGTAAAATCAGGAGTACAATTGTGGGATGGTCTAAGAGTAAAAGATAATGTTTTTATCGGAGCAAATGTCTCTTTTATTAATGATTTGATTCCTCGTTCAAAAGTCTATCCAAGTGAATTTTTAATGACGACACTTGAGGAACATTGTTCGATCGGAGCCAATTCTACAATAATGGGAGGATTGATTATTGGTGAGTACGCTCTTGTCGGGGCAGGAAGTGTTGTTACAAAAAATGTTCCGGCACATGAGATTTGGTTTGGTAATCCTGCATGTAAAAAAGGGTATATCACTAAAGATGGTATTGCTCTGGACTTAAATATGTGTGATAAAAATGGAGTTAAACATAAAATATAAAACGGATATGATTAAATTTTTAGATTTACAGAAAGTTACTGCAAAATATGCAGAAGAGATTCATGAAGCAGTATTGAGAGTCGTTGATTCAGGGTGGTATTTACAAGGCAAAGAAAATGCAATGTTTGAAACACATTATTCTTCATATATTGGTACTAAATATACTATAGGATGTGCTAACGGCCTTGATGCATTGATTTGGATTTTCCGTGCTTATATTGAAATGGGGATAATGAAACCTGGAGATGAAGTTATCGTTCCTGCAAATACCTATATTGCTTCTATTTTAGCCATTACTGAGAACGGACTCATTCCTGTGTTGGTTGAACCCAATCTGGAAACATATCAAATTGATGATTCTAAGATTGAAAAAGCTATAACTTCTCGTACAAGAGCTATACTTATAGTACATCTCTATGGTCAGTGTGCGTATACTGAGAAAATAGGAGAATTATGTGAAAAATATAATCTTAAGCTTGTAGAAGATAATGCGCAGGCACATGGCTGCAAATTTAATGGGAGAATGACAGGCTCGATAGGCGATGCTGCAGGGCATAGCTTTTATCCGGGTAAAAACTTAGGTGCATTAGGGGATGCAGGAGCTGTGACAACGAATGATGATGAGTTGGCACATATAGTAAGGTCGGTTGCTAATTACGGATCTGCAAAGAAATATGTTTTCCAATATGTAGGGCGTAATAGTCGTCTTGACGAAATTCAGGCAGCTATTCTTGATGTTAAACTCCGTTATCTTGATAATGATATACAATTAAGAAAAGAAGTTGCAAAATATTATATAGAAAACATTGAGAATCCAGCGATTATTTTGCCAATTGTGAAAGATTGGAATGCACATGTATTTCATCTTTTTACAATTCGTTGTGCAGATCGTGATGGCTTGCAACAATATTTAGCAGAGAATGATATTCAAACTAATATCCATTATCCTATTCCTCCTCATAAACAAGAATGCTATAAAGAATGGAATGATCTTAGCTTTCCAATTACAGAATTGATTCATGCTGAAGAATTGAGTATTCCAATGAGTCCTGTTATATCTATGGAAGAGGTTGAAAGGGTTGTAAAAGTGTTGAATGCTTGGAAGTAATAATCTTATGATGAAGAAAAAGACTATTTGGTTCATAAATAAAGATGCAGCACCTATTGAATTTTATGGCACTCATTTGAGAACAATAAAGTTGGCACAATATTTTCAATCAGAAGGCTATAATGTGAAATTGTTTTGTTCTAGTTATGTTCACAATAGAAACTTATGTTTGTCTGACTCTAATAAGACATTTGAAGAGAAAACTTATGATAATATCCCTTTTGTTTTAGTAAATGCAGGTTGTGGATCTACTAATGGGATAAGAAGGATTATATCATATTTTAGGTTTGCGGTTAAATTATTCATCCATAGAAAACAATTTGAGAAACCGGATGTGATAATTCATACATCTCGTATTCCTTTTGATATTCCAATTTATCAACTTGCTAAAAAGGTAAAAGCAAAATATATTGTGGATGTTACAGATTTATGGCCTGATTCATTCGTAAGCTTAGGCTTATTGGGAAAAAATAATCCATGCGTGAAAATTGCTTATTGTTTAGAACGATATATTTATAGTAAAGCAGACAACGTTGTTTTTTCTATGCCTGGTGCAGTTAATTATGTGAGAGAAAACGGATGGGATAGTGATCAGGGGGGGACAATTGATTTAAATAAATTGCATTATATAAATAATGGTATTGATTTGTCTGAGTTTAATGTTAACATGCAAAGATACAAAATAGAAGATTTTGATTTGGCAAACGATAAAACTTTCAATATTATTTATTTGGGAAGCATTCGATTGGCAAATAATCTTAAACTGCTTATAGATTCAGCTAAAATATTGCAGAATAATAGTGTGCAGGTCTTGATTTATGGTGATGGTGAGGATAGGGCTTTTTTAGAGCATTATTGTGAAGAACAACAGATTACAAACGTAAAATTTAAAGCAAAATGGACATCACCTGAGTATGTGCCATATATACTTTCAAAAGCAGATGTGAATGCTCTGAATTATTCTACTAATTTCGGGAAGTATGGTGGCAGTATGAATAAGATGTTTTTGGGACTGGCAAGTGGTAAACCATTATGTTGTAATGTGGGAATGCCATACAGTATCATATTAGAGGAGGGTGTCGGCATAGACTGTAAGTTAACTGATCCGCAGGATTATGCCGCTGCTATACTTTCGCTTAAAAACTTGCCTTCTGATGAGTATCAGACAATATGTAATAAAGCGAAAAAAGCAGCCGAAAAATATGATTATGCGAAACTATGCGTGAAATTTAAAGATGTCTGTAATTTGTAAATTGTTAGTAAAAAGATAATTAGTAAAAAACATGAAAATAACTTTAATTGGTGCGTCAGGTTTTGTCGGGACTCGTTTGATTACACTTTTGAAAAAAGCACAAAGATATGAGATGTTGAATATTGATTTGCAACAAAGTCGTTTCTTTCCAGAAGTTACAGCAATTGGTGATGTACGTGATCAGGATTATTTAGATAAGAAATTGGAAGGGGCTGAATGTGTTGTTTTATTAGCAGCACAGCATCGGGATGATGTTGTTCCGGTATCTCTTTATTATGATACAAATGTAGGTGGTATAGAAAAGACATTAAAAGCAATGGAGAAAAATAATATAAAACGAATCATTTTTTTTTCATCTGTTGCAGTATATGGTCTAAATAAAAAGAATCCAAATGAAGAATATCCGGCAGATCCGTTTAATCACTATGGGAAAAGTAAATGGCAGGCAGAGCAAATTTTGCATGAATGGTATAAGTTACATCCGGATTGGAATATTGATATTATTCGTCCAACAGTCATTTTTGGAGAACGTAACAGAGGCAATGTGTACAATTTATTAAAGCAAATTGCGAGTGGAAAGTTTCTAATGATTGGTTCTGGAAACAATAAAAAGTCAATGGCTTATGTCGGTAATGTTGTTGCTTTTGTAAAATACATGATTGATGAGGTTCGGACAGGTTATAATGTGTTTAATTATGTTGACAAGCCGGATTTTACAATGAATGAACTAGTGGCTCATGTGAGCAAAGTTATGAATAAACATATTCCGGCTACTCATTTCCCTTATTGGTTGGGCATGATAGGAGGATATTGTTTTGATATATTTGCTTGCATTACTCGTAAGAAATTGGCAGTAAGTTCTGTGCGTGTGAAGAAGTTTTGTGCAACAACTGAATTTGATGCTGCTAAAATACATTCTTCTGTTTTTAAAGCTCCTTATTCTTTAGGAGAGGGGCTGGCAAGAACTTTAGAGTTTGAATTTATATACCCCCCTACAGATGATATTACTTTTAAAAGTGAATAAGATGATAAGAATATGGAAAAAGTAAATAAACTAATATGTGTGATATTGTTGTCTTTTTTATTAGCAGCATGTCAATCTTATAAAAAGGTACCTTATTTGCAAGACGTGGAAGCAGTCAATCAAGCTACTCAGCAGGAAACTCTTTATGATGCAAAGATCATGCCGAAAGATTTATTGACAATTGTGGTTTCGTGTACCAGTCCGGAACTAGCTGCACCCTTTAACTTGACAATTGCCAGCCCGTCTAATTTATCAATACAGTACACTACTACTCAGCCTGTGTTACAACAATATTTGGTTGACAATGAAGGGAAAATATCTTTTCCAGTATTAGGAGCACTGACAGTTGGAGGGCTTACAAAGAAACAGGCAGAGCAGTTAATCGTTGATAAATTGAAGCCTTATATGAAAGAAAATCCTATTGTTACAGTACGTATGGTAAATTATAAGATATCAGTCATTGGAGAGGTTGCTCGACCGGGTACATTTACTATTTCTAATGAGAAGGTGAATCTATTGGAGGCATTGGCCATGGCTGGTGATATGACGGTATACGGTCTTCGTGATAATG
>USSR01000029.1 GCA_900557355.1 uncultured Bacteroides sp. | reverse complement strand
ATGCCAGTATGCCTGTGGCAGATTTGGCGGCTAGTCTTATATCCGGAGGAATGTTGTGGTGGCAGTTCCGGCAGTTTAAGAAAGTAGCTTAATACATAGGATAGCAGGTAAATAGTAAAGGCTGGTTATTGAGAAATTCACTCAATAACCGGCTTTTACTATTGATACATTGTTCACATTTAGTAAGCACATGACAATTTGTATAATTCGCTTCCTGCCAATAAGAAAGCACCTACGCCATATACATCTGTTGCATCGAAACCGGCAGCTTTGGGTGCGGCACCAACAGGTTGTATATATCCCAATTTTCCATCAGAATGAACAGCTTTTACTAATGATTGCCAACCTTTTTCAAGTACAGGTTTGTAGGTTCGTTGGGGCAGGTAGCCATTACGGATTCCCCAGGCAATGCCAAAACACATAAAGGCAGAGCAACTATTTTCGGGCATATTATACGAATCAGGATCTAGTAAGCTGGTGCGCCAGTCCCCGTCTTTGCATTGAGTTTTACGAACTGCTTCCGCCATTTCAGTAAATAGCCGGATATAGTAGCTACGTGAAGAACAGTTGAGAGGCAAATTGTCAACAATAAGAGGAAGTCCGGCAAATACCCAACCGTTACCTCTTCCCCAGAATTGTTTGCTACCATTTTTCTCACGGAGGGGAATTCGTTTATTATCTCTATAAAAAAGATGTTCTTCCTTGTCATATAGTGAGTCTACACACTCTATATATTCACTGTCCATATAATTCAGAAAGATTTTATCTCCGGTTATCGTGTATAGAGCCGCATAAACCGGAGGTGCCATAAACAAGGCGTCCGACCATGACCAACGTTCCGTTGTTCCCACAGCATCTGTCTTTTGTAGCGGAGCTTTCGAAGGATGGGAAGCCACATAATAAGCGCGTTCCATTACCGGTTGTAGCATACGCTTATCATCAAATCTGCGATACATCTCGATGAATGCTTGCCCCACACAAATATCATCGGCATGATATACACGGTTCCACATATTCCACTTATGCTTTTCGCCGATAGTACGGACAAAGTCATAGCAAGATTGATTTCCCGAGACTTTTCCCCATTCTGTCATTCCACGATACAGGGCGCCGTTTGTCCAGTCCAGCGGATTATGTTTTACTTCGTTGTGATGGGTAATTTGCCATTCGGATACGGCATTACAAACTTTGGTATTATCTTCTTTCTCCATCTTTGATGAAAAAAGTTGTTGAGCATTCAGGCTACAATTTATTGATACTAAAAATAAGGCAAGAATCTTTTTCATTTATCATCTATTTTATCGGGGTTCTATAATTTTATTGCTTTATCCAATTTTACATTCGGATTACCTGACCAAATCTTTTTCCCTGTCCATTCCGCATAAGGGGCACTCCAGAATTCATCAGTAGCGGGAAGTCCCAATGCTGTGAATACAGTAGAGCATAAATACAGGCTGCCAGTAGAAATGTATCTTTCAGCGATTGAAGGTTGATGTCCGGCAAACCCTAAAGTCAGCCATCCATGTTCGTCGAAATTCCCTTTTATAGCCATGTGCCTTTTTATGACAGCAGTTAGTCCGCATCGGACTTGTGACTTGGTAATGGTAGTTGGTAGCAAATCATTAAGAGCTGCTGTTGAAAGTACATGGAATGTTCCAAAACGGTATGCTATAGAACGGCCGATTACAGGGTATGCTCCATCCGGAGAAATCATTCTTTCTTGTTGTTCGGCATATCTGGAGAAACGTAGCTGTTCTTTTTTATAAAGGTCGGTTTCGCCTTTGTTATGTTTCTGCATGATTTCCAGAATATCCAGGAGCATTGGATGAATGACAAAACTGTTATAATAGTCCATATGTAAGTTTATTCCGTCACCATACCAGCTATCGCCTTTATACCATTCTTTGAACCGCATAATGGCATACTCTATGGGATGCATATTACATTTACCAGTCAATTCCAGCAGGGTAGCTTCAACCATAGCAGAAAAGAGTAACCAGTTACTTTCTACCGGCTTAATCTTACTTACTTGTTGTAAAGCGTTCAGGATATTCTTTTGGGTTTCAGCTGATAGTTTACTCCATATTTGTTTCGGGGAACGCAATAGTCCCTGGCAAAAGAACGCAGTATCTACCAGAGGTTGTCGAGTGACTGTAAAATTCAGATAATCCGGAGATTGGGGATTGAATCCGTGATTGATGGACTCAATCATCAGGCAGATATATTTCTCACGTATTTGTCCTTCTTGTGTATTGTCCGGGCCGAGTTCCAGCCAAGGAGCCATTCCTACAAACAAGCGTCCTAAAGCTTCCAGATGAGTGGTACGCGCATTGGATGGATTAGGCACACCGGAGATCGTTTCTACAGGCATGTTCTTCTTTAGTTCTCCTTTACTCATGCTATTCAATAATGGGTCGGCAATTTGAGATAATATGTTGACCCAATAGATCCTGTCTTCCTGCCCTGAAGTTGTTTGTGAATAACCTGTGAGATTAAACATCAGAAAGGCAACAATTAAAATACTATATCTCATGATTTTATTTTATGGTTTAATAAACTTGTCTATTGGGAAATCGATACCACCAAATGCTTTTATACTTGTCCATGGTTCAACTGGATTACACCAAAAAGGGTCATTGGCAGGGAGTCCTAAGGGCAGGAAGCCTAATGAGCACAGATAAACGCAAGGAGTAGACAGATAAATATCTCCTAGTTCCGGTTGTTCACCACAAACTCCGATCGTCAGCCAACCTTCTTTATCGAAAGTTCCCGGTTGTTCAAAAAGACGCTTAAGCATGGCTGTCATGGCTCCACGTACTTGTCCGGGCTTCAATGATTCCGGAAGTTTTCCGAATAAGGCGCAGGCTCCCAAAACTTGGAATGCTGCTGAACGGTAACTGACAGAACGGCCTAGTACCGGATAGCTGCCATCGGGAGCTATCATGCGCTCTTGAATTTCGGCATAACGAATAAATCGTATCCATTCTTCATTCAGAAATGACTGGAAGGACGGCCTCTGTTTTACTGTCACTTTCAGGATTTGCAGTAACATAGGATGGATAACATAGCTATTATAATAATCTAAATGAAAATCTGCCCCATCTCCATAAACGCCATCTCCTTTATACCATTCTTTATGAGAAGTCAAGGCTCTTTCTACTGTCGGAAAATTCCATTCTCCGGAAAATTCTTTTAATCCGCACTCCACCATGGCAGAAAATAACAACCAATTGTTATTTCCCGGTTTCATTGTACGGGTCGATTTCCACTGTTCAATGAGTCTTTTGCGGGTGGTGTCATCCAGATTTCCCCATAACTGTGTAGGTGCTTGCAATAACCCTTGTATTAAGAATGCACTGTTTACTAATATCTGACGGGTAGCTGTGCTGTTGAAATAATCATTTGATTCCGGGTTTACAGAGTTTGCCAGCGCCTTGCACGTCATTTTAATATATTTTTCACGTAGCTTGCCTTCCGGAGTATTGTCCGGTCCGAGTTCCAACCACGGTGCTATTCCTGCGATGGTTCTGCCTACAGCCTCCATGTGAGTGATAAACTCCCGATTGCTGGCCAAAGCTGATGACGAACGCCCGACAGGAATATTTTTTTTCAGTTGGTCTTTGCTAAGATTGCTTATCACCGGATCAGCTATTTTTACGAGTGTCTGAATCCAATATTGTCTGTCATTATTAAGAGTATCACGTATTTGTGAATATGGCATAGTAGAAGTTGATTGATACTTCTTCATCACTTCCTGTAGCTCTTTTACTTTGTCCGGATATTGCAGATGAAGATTATTCGATTCGCCGATATCTTGTTTTAGATTAAACAATTCGGGAACATCTCCTTTTTTGAACTTACTATTACCTGTTTTAGGCAAATAGACCCAATCACCTTTGCGTATACCGTGAACTTCACCACCTTTTACATAAACATATTCGTCACGTAACCGTAGAGAAGGATTTTTGAGAAAGGATGAAATATTTATACCGTCAATCTTTTGTTTGAAAGATTGGCAACCTGCATAGTGCATGATTGTAGGGAAAAGGTCGATGCTGGCAACTATTGCGTCACTAGTTACACCGGCAGGTATATTCCCTTTCCAACGGAGGATACAAGGAACTCTGACACCTCCTTCATAATAAGAGAACTTACCGCCTCGTAATGGTTCAGCGGAACCTCCGTCTTCTTTGAAAGACAACCACGGTCCGTTATCCGATGCGAAAATAACTAAAGTGTTTTCTGCTAATTTCTTTTGGTCTAGGTAATCGAGTAAACGGCCTACATTCCAATCAATTTCTTCTACAACATCACCGTAGAGTCCTCGTTTGCTTTTACCTTTAAACTGCTCGGAGGCAATCAACGGTACATGAGGCATTGATGGGGTGATATAGACGAAGAAAGGTTGCTCCGGATTATTTTCTATAAAATCTATGGCATGATCAAAATAACGTCGGGTGGTAGTAGACTGGTCGCAGGGATACTCAATAATTTTATCTCCTTCAAATAGTGGAGAAGCGTTGTTCAACCTTTTTTTTATATCTGCTCTACTGGAAGTCCTCACAAATTCCTGATCTTCTTTCGCTTTTGACAAATTATAGCCTTCTCTGAAGGTTACATTGGAAGCAAATTGCTGGGAAGGGCCGATATACATATCATTACTGTATGGTATGCCATAGTAGTAGTCAAATCCTTGATCTGTGGGTAAATGTCCCTTTAAATCACCTAAATGCCATTTGCCAAAGCAACCGGTTGTGTAACCTTGCTCTTTCAATGCTTCGGCTAAAGTGATTTCTTCCGAAGGCATGCCTTCAGATTCAGGAAAAAATACTCCCTTTACTCCATTCCGTGTATTTAATCTGCCGGTCAGAAGTCCCGCACGTGAAGCGCTTGATACGGAAGATGATACGTAAAAATCTGTCAACTTTATACCTTCCTTTGCCATGCGGTCAATAAAGGGTGTCTGTATCAATGGCGAACCATAACAACCAAGATCCTGATAACCCTGATCGTCTGTGAAAATAATCACAACATTAGGTTTCTGCTTGCCGGGCTTGCAATAGCCCGGCAGAAAAGAGTAGGGGATAAATAAGCAGTTTTTTGTCCATATCTTTTTATTCAGAGATAACGATGCCTTCTGTAATTCCACTGTCATTATAGCTGTCAACTCGGTAATGATACTGTACGCCTTTGGTAAGAATATGGAGCTGTAAATCGGTCGTTTCTTTATCTTTGACCTGGATACATTGATTAAGAAAATCGGGCTGATAACCAAAGCGAACAAGATAACCATCAGCATCGGATACTTTATTCCAGCTAAGCGAAGCATATCTTTCGTCGTCTTTGTTTCTTTTTACTGACAGTTCTTTAACTATTTCCGGTTTGTCCGAATAGCCGAAACCGAACACACGCAAATCCAATAAAGCAAACTTGCCTTCTTTGGGAGTATGGACATTCTCTATTTTAACAAAGGAAGTTTCTATCGGCTTAGGGAATTCAACATATTCATGTGGTATGGCAACCATGTTCTTTGATTTATCCACTATTAGTTTCCAATCTCTTCCATTGTCAGATACGTACAGCTTATAAGCGTGATAATCTGTTTCTTTGGGAGCATCAGGGTTTATGTCTTGTTCAGCAAAGTTTATCTGAACGGAATTCATACGAATCTTCTTGCCTAAGTCCATTACGAAATATTCACCTGCTTTGCCACTTGTAGCCGACCACCAGGTACGAACATTTTCATCCACTGCCTTTTCCGGTTCGAAACCCGGTAATGAAGAAGACGCTGTACTCTTTTTATGATAGGATTGGGGCATCCAGCCAAAAGCGGAAATATCTTGAGGATTGAATCTTTTTTGAGGTAGTGACATGGGATAATCCCCTAAAACAGTATGGGTTCTCATTCTTCCTTTATCATCAAAAGAAACAGGGAATAAACCTATTCTTCTTTCAAATTCGTCATGATTACCTACCCACATGGAGGTGACTTGCCACCAATTTTCGTATTTGTCTTTAAATACACAACTATGTCCGGCTCCTCCGATAAAACCACCGACTTTTAGAGATACAGGATTATAAGGTTGTTCTACAAAACCACCATTTACACTATCACTTTCCAGAACCACATCACAATACCAATTGCAGATAGTACCTGGAGTGGCATATTGCAGGTAGTATTTATTTTTGTTCTTCACAATCCATGCACCTTCAGGACATGGTACTTTGGAAAATTTTCCCAGCCAGGCAGAGGCGTCAATTTCATCATACAGTTCTCTACGCCCAAAATGAAAGCCGGATTTACACTGATTGATATCTGTTACATATTCTCTCAAGACCTTTTTTGAGCCTTCTATTTCTTTGAATGTGGTAGGATCTACTTCGAAGAAAGTAGTAGATTGAGTTCCACCTAAACCATAATAGAAAAAGAAGCGCCCATTGTCAATAAATAAACAAGGATCGGCCATCCGTCTTACTTCACCACATTTCTCCCATTTCCCATTTTCCGGATCGGATGAGCGAATGACATCTACCGTTTTCTTGGTACGGTCTCTGGTGAAATTAACGAAGTATACATAGTTTTCGTCGGCTGCCACGGCTGGTGCTACATAATGATCGACATCAAGAGCGGACGTCTTTACCTCCGGATTAAAGTATATATTCTTCCATGTGATTAAATCGTCAGATACGCGATAGCCACCAATGTCCATTGTGGTAAACAAGTAGTATTTGTTTTTAAACAATACGATAACAGGATCGGCTGCGGAACGGGCTTTCTTTTCTCTTGTCTGAAAGTTTCCCCAACCATAATCCAGATTCATTGGATTACAGAAGGTAGTTTGTTTTTCAGCAGACTTGTTCACCGAGCAGGAAAACAAAGTAAGTGAAGCGAATAAAATAGATAATATATTTCTCATATACAGTACTAAGATTAATAAATACTCTGTTTCATTTTATAACCGAAATATTTTCAGTTATTCTTTTAATATCTATCATCAACAAGTGTTGCAAGCGTCTTTTTGTTGTTGCATAAGCAGAGTCTGCACTTTTATCTGACATTTCACCCGGATCAATCGAAATGTCCATCAAACTCTCTTTTTTGTTGCCACGTGTGAAAGTTGTATACTTGTAACGCCCGTCATTAATTTGATAACCAGAACTAGACTCTATAATAATATAATTACGATCAATTTTATTGGTTTCTCCTGTCAAAATTGGCTTTAATGATTTGCCGGACAAATTTTCGGGTATAGGAATCCCAGCTAAATCACAAATCGTAGGCACTAGATCTATTCCGCACGTCAAGTTTATTGAGTCCACTATATTTTTTTTCACTTTCGGACCCGAAATAATAAGTGGAGTACGGGTAGCCTCTTCCAATAACTGACTTTTAAATACAAGACCATGTGATTGGTTCATTTCTCCGTGGTCTGAAGTGAATACAACTATTGTATTATCTGCTAGACCAGATTCTTCCAGTGCAGCAAGAACTCGTCCGATTTGTTGCTCCACATCTTCTACGAGTCGGCAATACATCCAACGGTAGAAGGCCCATTGTTCCTCTGTCCAATTTCGGGAGCCGGAGCCAATTTCCTTTATTTCAGCATATGCTCCGTTAGGTTCTGTATTACCCGGCACAGGGGGAACTTGCGAACGATATTCTTCATCACTTAATGTTTTACGTAATTCTATATACTTTTGTGTAGCAGCTATTTGATGAGGGCGCAACTTGTTTGGAAATCTGGGATCAAAACCAGCACCATAACAAATATCATGTGGGTTCATAAATGATAGATATAGAAAGAATGGTTCATTTGCTTTGGGATTATAGTTCATAAAAAACTTTTTAGCAAAGTTTGCTGGACCTGCATTGTAATCAGTTCCATTTTGCGTAAATCCATAGTCTTCGATATTTGTCTTTCCACAATAGAAGCCTGCATATCCGGAATAAAGTGTTTTATATCCGGCATTACGAAAGATATTTCCTATAGAGCTTTTTCGTGCAGCAGGCAATACGGCCAAAGTATCTGGTTGGCTAGAATTATTTGTATATCCAATTTCACCGGCAAAACGTCCTGTTACCATTGCAAAACGTGATGGCATGGAGACTGGATTTGCACAGTAATTACGTTCAAAACGAACTCCATTACTGGCTAGGCGATCTAATGAAGGGGTATTAACATAATGGTTACCTACACAACTTAACATATCGTATCTTTGTTGATCGGTCATTATAAAAAGAATATTCGGCTTCTTATATTCTTTTGCTTGTGTATAAGAAGTGAGAAACAATACACTGACCTCACATAGTAATATACCTGCTACTTTTATCATAAGTGTTTAAATTTTCTCTTCTATTTTTTTAAAGCTTTATCTACGTCCAGATCAATACCGGCCCAGCCTTTTTTACAGGTCCAATCTGCAGAAGGAGAAGACCAAAACTCGTCAGACTCCGGTAAACCAAGAGCGATAAATACGGCTGCACATAGATACAGACTGCCTGTCGATATGTATGTCTCACCGATATAGGGTTGATATCCGGCAAAACCTACTCGTAGCCAGCCTTCAGGATTAAATGTTCCGGGTGCATTAACCTGACGATTGATGATAGCGGATAAAGCGGATCTTACTTGAGCCGGCTTTACCCTTTCAGGAAGCAATTTTCTGTAGGCAACATCAGACAATGCATGAAAAGCACCGAATCGATAAGCCAATGAACGACCTACTATTGGAAATGTACCTTCAGGTGATATCAGTCTTTCTTGTTGTTCGGCATAGCGTGCATAACGTTCGAGTTCAAGATCATAAGGTATAGAGCTTTCTATACCGTTTTTTTTCATTATTTCCAAAACTTCGACCATCATGGGATGTATGACGAAGCTATTGTAATAATCCAGGTGAAAATCAGCACCATCACCATACCAACCGTCCCCTTTATACCATTGTGCAAAACGATCGCAAGCATATTTTACACGCTCATATTCCCATTCACCGGTAAATTCTTTCAAGGCAGCCTCCACCATTGCTGAGAAAAATAGCCAATTGGTTTCAGAAGGCTTTATCACTCTCGATGATTTAAGTTCCTTAATGACTCGTTCTTGAGTCGTTTTATCAAGTTTGTCCCATAATTGCGTGCGTGCTCTTAGCAAGCCGTGAGCAAGAAATGCAGCATCGACTAATGGCTGGCGTCCGTTATTGAAGTTCAGATAATCAGGAGATTGTGGATTTACTCCATTAGAAATGGATTTCAAGGCTAAATCAATATATTCAGCACGTAGTTTGCCTTCTATTGTATTGTCTGGTCCTAATTCCAACCATGTTGAGATCCCGGTAATTAATCTTCCTAAAGCCTCCAAATGCGTAACTTCTTTTCTTTTTTGCATATCAGCAGCGATAGATTCAACCGGCATATTCTTCCGAAGTTCCCCTTTTGCCATATTCGTTAACAGTGGGTAAGAAATGCGATGGAGTGAACTTAACCAGAGAGAACGATCCGAATTCTCCGAGAAAGCTGTTATTGTTTCAACAACCGGACGATTTTCCAGTAGTTTTTTATATCTGATTAATGCCTCTATAAAATAATAGTCTGCATAAGTCAGAGGGGCATCAATTTCATATTGTTTAGCCATGAAGCCCGTACAATGTTTGATAATATAATGGTTATTATCACCTACTTTTTTTGCGCGATAAGCAGGAGAAGCTAACGATTTTATCTGTTGTTCGGCTATTGTGAGGAACTGTTTGCTTAGTTCCCCTTCTACATAAGTGCTCAATTCTACATAGGCTGATGCCATGATGGCACCGGCAGAGGCATCACGGTCTTCTTTGGGAATATTGGGAGCATCGAAATCCCAATAAGGAATCTTATCCTTAGGCAGACGCGGATGATTCATAATGAACTTACCAATCTTAATAGCGTGATCCAAATACTCCTTTTTACCAGTCTGCCGATACATCATTGTAAAGCCATATAATCCCCATGCTTGTCCACGTGACCAAGAAGATTGATCGTTTACTCCTTGGTGTGTCACCTGATTCAGAACTTTTCCCGTAATCGTGTCATAGCTTACCACGTGGTATGAACTTCCATCAGGGCGGAAATGATTAATCATTGTCCGGTCTGCATGCGATTTGGCCATATTATAATAGGCGTTGTCTCCGGTTAGGGAAGAAGCTACGTTGAGTAGTTCCAAATTCATCATATTATCAATGATAACAGAGAATTGCCATTTTTTACTATTCCAGGAACGGGTGCATCCTGTTACCGGATGAAAACGGGTCGACAATGATTTGGCAGCAGTCTCTATTACTTTCCTATATGTTTCATTGTGCGTGAGACGATATCCATTTCCAAAGCTGCAATTGATGATAAAACCAACATCATGGTTACTGGTTGTATATTTCTGTTGTTCTACACGTGAAGTCATCTCTTCTGCGGCAGCCCTTATTTGCGGGTCATTACTATATTCGTAACAATACCAAAGGGTACCCGGATAAAAGCCACTTGTCCACCAAGCAGATTCGCATGTAATCATCTTGCCATTTTCCGCTGTTCTCGGAAGTATGCCTTTTTGATCTTTCATCTCATTGAACATGGACATTGACTGTTTGACAGAAAAATCAAGAGCGTCATCAATGACTTTCTTCATGCCCTTTGTCACTGCCCCTGCCGAACAGGTAAAACCCGCCAGCAGAGTCAGACTTATAATTAATATTCTCTTTCTAATTTTCATTACCATCACTTTAAAGGATTTATACTTGTTCCTTGTTGTTATAAACTTATTCTATTTGTCGAAATATTCAATTAAATTATAGACATTGTAATTCACCTCCTGCATAAACTTGCCCAAGTAAGGATACATCTCATAATGATTGTCATACACTCCTTTATTAGCCGGTTTTCCGCTGTTATCTGTACCGTCGTCATCCTGATACTTGAACCAATGCCATCCTACGCAATTTTTTGCTTCAAGCAATCCCAGCGTAAAATGTTGATAAGCATAGGCGCGATCGTTCTGAGTCGGAACCGTGAATCCGGCTCCTGATAGATTATTCAAATCGGAATCCTGTCCTTTGGTATAAAATTCGGTAACTAGGAATGGAGTATCTGTCCATTCTCCCCAATTTTTAACGTATGAGTCCAGTTCCGGGCTCCAACGACTGTAGTAATTGATGGATATGATGTCACAGTATTTACCTGCGGCGGCCACTACATCTTTCATATATTTGGGAGTACCGTGCAGGCGTGTGCCTAGATACATCATGTCCGGGTCAGCTTCCTTAATGGCATCCTTTACTCCTTTATAGTAAATTTCGGCTAACCGGCCTGCAAATTCACTGTTCAGGTTATCAGTCACCCCTGTTGCCCCTTTCTCGTCCATAAATTTCTTTGCCGCAACATAAGCTACATCAGTCTTATCCGTAAGTGCCAGAAAACGGTCTAAAATTTTGGAATTTTGTGATGAGAAGTTGATCTCATTGTCTGAGAAGAAACCCAATACGTTGGCATCATGCAAGTAAGGAGCTAAAGACGTATTTACATATTTCTTACAAAAATCTGGCCAGTCATCATAAAGTACCAGTCCCAATTCATTATCCGATGTGTTGCCTGGATAAGTATGGCCATTTTGCGATCTGAATTGTCCTAAAAATCCGAATGAAGGAGTCAACGTTAACGGAGAATTAGGAATGGAAGAATTATGAGTTTGAATCTTTCCATATGTATTCGTGCAAAAGGCTCCTGTACCGTGAAAACCGATACTAGCCAATTCGGCTTGTGATGTTGCTATCCATTTGGCGTCAGTGCCAAAACGTTTGTTCCATGCTTCCTTATTGCGTGCCGAAGAACCGTAACGCATGGAAGTGACACTTCTCTCATAATGTGGATAACCTTCAGGGTCGATAATCCACCAACGACCGTTCACCTTTTTTACATAAAAACGCCCTGTGGCCTGTTGTTTGGTTCCTGAAATGAAACTGCCATACTTATTTGTAATGGCTTTGTAGTCACTTTCAGATTTAATGGTAGGTTTGTATTCTCCCATGTATGCGATAATACGGGTATTACTCTCCGTCCATTTAGTCACTGGTGGAAATTCATTGGAATACTTAACTTTTATCGGACGATAAGGTTTGCCTAAGAGTGAAGGACTGTAAGGCTGCATTTCTCCGGGAGTTGGTAACCCTTCAATGATGTCATTGTTACCTGTGTCGTCAGTAATAACAACATCCGGCGGCATAAAATTAGGATCTTTCACTACATAATCCGTACACGAAGCGAGTATAATAGCATGGCAAACTAGCAATGCTTTGATATAGAATGAATAAACTTTCATAATTGTCTTCTTTAAGGGATTTTACTTGGAAATTTTTCGAATACAACGTACATATCGTGCAGGAGATTTGGCATATTTGGCACCAGTCAAACCGGGATTCCACTGTCCGAAACGTACATAGAATACTTTTGAAGCATCATCTGCTTCCGTACTGGTGAAATAGCTGTCACCAGCGGTATTGTCAGCTTTTACATTCATAACATCACCTCCATTATCAGTGAGGATTTTATCCCAGGCTGCCCGAGCGTCTTTTTCTTCCTGTTTGATAGCATCAGGCTTCAGCCCGCTACTTTGTGAAGGCCCGCCGTTATATGCATTAAATACCGCTTCCATTTCATTTCTTGCAGGTAGATACCAACCGTCTTTACAATATTCCAGAATCGGAATATTAGCAGCTATGCCACTCTCTCTCATCTTTTGAGTATTAGCTTCACCATCTTCCTGATCTGTTAAACCTAATGCGTCTGTAAATCCTTCGTTAGCCCAATTTATGGCAGTGGCACTACGCTTTAAAGACAGAATTTTAGCATTGTTACCCTCTACCCAAAATACGATACCGCCTTCAGCCAGTTCTGTACCACCATCCATTTTTACAAAATCTCCTATTTGAAAAGCAGCAACTTCCGTCTGTTCTTTCTGTTGTCTTATGGTTACTGTCGCTGTAGCTTGAGCATCGCCGTTGCCGGCTGTTATTGTTACGATGGCTGTACGAGCTTCGTCGCCGTCATTCTTAGACAAAGCTGTAAATTCAATTTTATTTCCATTCTGTTCTGCAGAAAGCCATGTATTGCCGTTACCTTCAATGGCGTATGCAAACGACGGTTTGTTTGTGCTAACTGTGACATCTGCTGTAGCCCCTTCTTCACTTGTCAGTTCTACCTGCATTGGTGAAACAGATAAGGTCGCAGGTTCTTCGGGGAATTTATAGTCACCGATTATTTTCATGGCACGTACAAAACGGCTTGTACCTGTCTTGGCACCATAATCCATTCCATATTTTCCAAAACGTACATAGCGTGCTTTCTGTCCGTCTTCGTTTTCCGTACTCGACCAGTAACTTTCTCCGTTACCGTTTTCTGCGGCTGCGTTTATTACTGCCCCTCCAAGGTCAGTTAAATTTTTATCGAATGTAGCACGGGAAGCCTTTTCAGCATCACTGATTTGATTTGGGGTAGCATTTGTAAATCCATTGTCGCGTGCTATTCCGTTATAGATATCAAACAAATGTCCTAATTCTTCAGATGCAGGCAGATACCATCCCTCTCCCAGATTTGTGCATAGAGCAGCTGCGTCATTGTTGCCGGCATCAGTATACAGAGCTGTATTTTCGATACCATTTATCGTGGAGAAAGCATTGTGCAATTTAATGGATGCTTCAAACGGATTACCGCCCCAACGTTCTAGTGAAATAGCCTTCCCTGCTTCTTGATTATCCGGATCAACCCAGAATATCATTCCAAGGCCATCTTCCGTTAATTGTCCGACTTTTAATGTCTTCACTTCCGACTCGTCTTTCGCTAACTGGTTTACCGTCACCTCCATAGAGAATTCTCCGGCATTTAACTTGACGGTGGCAGAGCGCACTTCACCGGTTTCGTTAGTCGTAAGGGCTGTATAGATGATACGTTGTTTATTGGCATCTACCGAGAGCCAGCTGGCATTGTAGTCAGCTGTCACTTCATTTGCTGTAGTGGATATTACCACTGTTTTTGAGGAACCTTCATTTTTGTAGAGTTCAACCTCTGTTCCGCTATTATTAAATTCAGGCATGATTCTTACTTCACCATACTCTTTACAAGAAGTTAATACCATACCCAGAATCAATGAAATCAATGTTAGTCTTTTCATACTACGATTCTTTTACAGATTTATAAATTAAAATCAGTTTCTTTTTATTTCCAAGGATCACTTTGCGGAAAGACATTAGTTCCCATCAAGTCAATCTGCGTTTGTGGAATAGGCCATGTTTCATGTTTGCCTATTACAAAGTTCTGGCGGCATTCGGCATAATCTTTGTCCAGATATGGGTCTTCCAGCATAAGGTCACCTCCATGTTGACGAACGCGTTCGCCCAAAATACCAAGGCGTTTTAACAATGACCAGCGTACTCCTTCAAAGTGTAGTTCGCGGGCATATTCATCCAGGAGCATATTGAGGGTTAATGGACCGTTTTCGTGAGTATTACCTGCTCTTTCCCAAGTTTTGTTGTAGTATTCTATAGCTTTGGGACTGTCGCCACCATCACGATGGAAATAGGCTTCACTACACATTAAATATGTTTCGGCTAAGCGATAAACAATCAGGTCTTTGAAACTGCTGGTGCGGTCAGGTTGTGTCGCGTTGGTCCATTGGTCAAAGTGTTTCTTTGACATCGGGTGCAGTCTTTCCATATAACCTGCCGCCTTACCATATAAATCTTTAGGGATTTCCTGCCCATAATTAGGTTTACTTTGGTCATTATAGTAAAAAGTATGGATGAAAAGATCTTTATAACGATTGTCTTTTTCTTTATCATATAGACTGAACAAATAGGTGTTGGGATAAACACGTCCCCATCCATATCCTCCTTGGGCAGCTTCAAATGTACAATCTGGATTAGCTTGGGAACGGGTAGTGGTAATAATTGCGGCGCGGTGTCCCATCAATGGGGTACCGGTTCCGCCTCCGCCCATATTTTCAGAGAACTGATAAGACCATAAAACTTCGGCGGAACGCATGTCCGCACTGTTGAATACATCCCCTGTTTTGGACATCATAGAGTACATTGTTCCATCTCTGAATATATCCTCGCACTCTTCAATTGCCTTATCATAGTCTTTTTCCCACATGGCCACCTGTGCTCTCACGTGTTTGGCTGTAGCTTTGGTAACACGACCATAGTCATTATTGGGTATTCCCCATTCGAGTGCATTGACAGCATCATCCAAATCTGTCTTGATCTGAGTAAATATCTGTTCTGTGGAAACCGGATGAAAATCACGTTCCAAATTATCTACTGTAGTAGGAATTGTATTCAGATAGAGACGTTCAAAACGTTTCCATAGTTCAAAATATGCACGTCCACGGAAGAATTTAGCTTCACCCCATGCGCGGGTAGTCACAGGATCGTCAAATCCTAGTTGTTCGGCTCCGGTGATAATCTCATTGGCTTTGCCAATGATGAAATAATAGTGTTGCCAGAATGATTCTACATCACTGTTATTGGGCATGAAATTCTGTAGTTTTGCGATTGCGGTACTTGTTCCTGCGCGAAAAGCCATAATATCAGTGCTGTAATCACACATCGTTACTATATAGAGGTTGCTGCCACCGCTTCCGTCTCCTTTGGCTAATTCTCTGTCCAAGCTATACAATCCTATCGCTGCGCGATACAATCCGTCAGGGGAGGTGGTCAGATAATCAGTAGTAATATCTGTTTTTGATTTGAGGTTCAGGAAATCTTCACAAGAAGACAATAGCGTAATGGAAGATACTGCCAAAGCTGCTATATATAATTTATTTTTCATATTCTGCGGGGTTTTATTAGAATGAAACATTAATTCCAAATACATACTGTTTTGATTCAGGATATGCACCCGGTGTCAACTCCGGACTATAAGACAAAAAGTCTGTAAATGTCAGAAGATTAGTTGCTGTAGCATATACTCTTAATTTCTGTAGCTGGAGTTTCTTTATCCAGGTTGTCGGGAAAGTATATCCCAGCTGCAAGGTTCGTAAGCGGATATAAGAAGCATCCTGAATTGCCAGGGAACCATGATAAGTGACATTTGTGTTATGACTAGGTCGTGGAAATTCGTTTGAAGGGTTGAATGGAGTCCAGTAATTTACCTTCACGCCGTTTAGTTTTCCCTGTAAAGAACCACCACTATTGGATTCGGAGAGATAGCCATTTCTGATTTTACGACCGGACACACCATACCAATCCATATAGAAATCAAAACCTTTCCATTTGAGAGTTGTATTTAGGGAGAGTGTGAAGTCCGGATCTCTGGAGATAGGTGTACGGTCATCTGCATTTATTTTTCCATCGCCATTTACATCTTTTATTTTTACAGATCCCGGAGCAACATTATCTTCGCGTGTCAAGGCTTTATCAGCTATACCATCGCCATCGGTATCAATTGTCGGTTTCAATGCATATTCCAATTTGCCATAAGCATTTCGTTTGATATCGAAATCTTCATACTGATAGATACCGTCCGGTAAATAGTCATAATAAACATGTATAGGTTTACCTACAAACCAACTATTACCCGGTTGGCTCAACGGTTTACCGTTTTCATCGACCTGATTGTCAATCTTTACTATTTCATTAGCATACTGACTGAAATTAGCTCCTAAACTCCATGTGAAATTCTTTGTACGGAAGACGTCGCCGTTGATACTGATATCAATACCATGTGATTTGGTTTCTCCCAAATTATCAAGCATTTGTTCATATCCTAAGACGGAGTTTATTTCACGCTTAACGATCAAGTCTGTCGTTCGGGTATTATAGTATTCAATTGTACCTGACAAACGATTGTTGAAGAAGCCAAAATCAAGACCTATATTGGCTGTGCGTGATTGTTCCCACTTTAAATTAGGGTTTGAAAGCTCTTTTCCGGGAAGATAACCCATGTATGAGTTGTCACCGAATTCATAGCGTTCTTGATCAGTTAACCCAAGTGTTGTATAGTTGCCAATTCCATTTTGGTTACCTACAATACCATAACTCAAACGAAGTTTTAAATTATCGATCCATGACACATTACGCAGGAAACTCTCTTCGTTTGCACGCCATGCCAGGGCGACAGAAGGGAATGTGCCCCATTTGTTGTTCTTGCCGAAGCGGCTTGAACCATCTCGTCTGATAGCTACATTCATTATGTATCTATCCATAAATATGTAAGAAGCACGTCCCATGAAAGATACCAAGTTATTTTCAGAGAATGTTCTCGTAGGTGTGCCGGAAAATTGGCCGTTGGATATAAAATTCCAATCCATGTCTACAGGTAAGTCACTGGTGGCATATCCCAGTCCTTTCGTTTGAGAATGGTCTACTGACTGTACGGCAGTAAGCGTCAGTTTATGCTGTTGTTTTTTTATCGGAACCTCATAAGTGAAGATGTTTTCTATCAGATAATTTCTCTGTTCGTTATTGGTTAGTTTGGCAGTTGCTCCTCCACCGGGATAATTGACACCTTTCACTTCTCCATCTTCCTGCTGTCTGTTATAGAAAGAAGTATTTAAACGATAATTAAATCCTTTGAAAGGTTTCAATTCCAGGAAGATATTGACACGGTAGCTGTTATTCGTTATTTCGCGTGCATAATTCTGTGCTCTGTAAAGTGGGTTAACATCGTTAGCAGTGTCGATATATTTAGTATAACTACCATCTGCATTATATACTTTAGCCAGCGGAGTACGGGTAATGAACTCCGTAAAATTTCCATCTTCACGTTCACTTTTGGATAATGCGTAGGAAGTATTCACTCCGAAACTAGCCCATTTATTCACTTTATAGTCTACATTTAGGCGGAAAGCTGCTTTTTTATATCCCGAGCCGGTCGTTACCATACCGTCTTGATCAAAGTAATTGAGGCCGGCTGAAACACGGAGTTTGTCAGTTCCGCCACGTACGGTTAAATCATGGTTCTGGTAAAGAGCATTCTTCAACATCAGATCTTCCCAGTTGACAAACTCTCCGTTCGCCCAGACTTCACTCATTATTTCGTCGCTCAAAGCCTCTGCAACAGAGATTTCGCGGGCGTCAATAATGCCTTTATCGTTTGCCATTGCTTCTCTTCGAAGCATCATATATTCTTGTGGAGAATAAAAATCGAAGTTACGCCATAAAGACTGAATACCTACATAACCGTTATAATTCACTTCCATTTTACCTTGCATACCACGTTTGGTTGTTACAAGAATTACACCGTCGCTGGCTCGTGCACCATAAATGGCTTGAGAAGCTGCATCTTTCAGAATTTCGATAGACTCAATGCTTTCCGCACTTAAAGTACTGAATTCTTCACTACTTGATACTGAACCGTCAATAACATACAATGGCGTGTTTTGTGCACTGATAGAACGGTTTCCACGGATGGTGATGGTAGGAGCAGATCCGGGTCTGCCTGATGAACTTGTTACATTAACTCCCGCCACACGTCCACGGAGCATATCTCCCACATTCCCTGCCGGGAAACTTTTCATCTCATCAGTCTTGACGGAAGCAACGGAAGTAGCGATATCGCTTTTCTTTTGATAACCGTAACCCACTACCACGATTTCTTCCAGTAATTTAGAGTCTTCGGACATGGTTACATCGATAACTTTCCGATTGCCTACTTTATGCTCTTGATCTGCATAACCTATATAGGAGAATACAAGTGTGGCATTAGAAGGTACCTCAATAGAATATTTTCCATTCATATCGGTAATCACACCGGTGGTACCTCCTTTCACATGGACATTCACTCCAATCAATGGGCTTTGTGCGTCAGACACAACACCTGTCACTCGTACATTTTGCGCATGTATGCCTACCATAATCATTAGGAAAATAGCTGGCAAGATTAGTTTTAATTGATTGTTTTTCATTTATACATAAGATTTAATTATTGAATAAGCTGAACAAAAGTCTTCAAAAAAAGAAATATAATATAAGAGGATTGTACGAAAAGAGAGTAAAATCATACGGTTACCTGGTTTATGTTACCAAATCGATAATATCGGCTTATGGTTAGACTCTTTTGTATCCAAATAGCAACTTTTACCATTGTCCGAATCATCGCCCAATTGCCGGAGCTCCCTTATCAGTACGAAAGTGATCTCTTTCTGCTTACACTTACGTATCAGTTTAGTAACATCGAGCTGATGATATGAAGCATTTTTATCGACTACGATTTCTCCCGCTACATGTGCGGTGTTCCCTACTTGGGTTATACGCATCTGTTCCCTATCCAGATTAGGAGCGTTATTCCAATTTAAGGACACTTCATCCCAATCGCAGTTGTCTAAGGCATAGACATGGAAACGATATGAATACTTGTCCGACGAATTACCATAAATTTGCAGTAGTGCCGCATTTATATTATCTACTTTGGACAAGTCGAATTTGATGTAGCTGACCTGATTGTGATTAATCTGTGAAGCGTTCATTTCTATACTCATCTTTTTTATTTTGCCAAAGTTCTTTTCGCTATTACTGCCACTTTTTATAGTGGCATCTGCTGTAGCAGTCAAAGTGTAGGGTGTACTTTGGCAAGCGGGGATAGTAAGAAGCATCACACTTTGAGCCGGTAGTTCGAACGATAGTTGTCCGTTTTCAGAAATTTCTTTTGACCACACCACTTCGCCATAGGCATTCGCACTTACTTCTTCGGCAAATACCTTTGTACCGGTGGGGAGGTTTAATGATTTTAAATCCAAAGTCAGTGTGTTTGGCGAGAGTTTACGTTGTACAAGCCATATATAATATCGCATTTCTTTCGGGTTGTAAGAGGTTAATGCATCTACCTCATTATCGGGAACTGATTTCACTGTTTCCAATAGCGGTCGTTCGTCCTTAAAACCTTTTGCAAAAAGCCGGACTACCTGGCCCGTCCGCTGAATACCACTTATATCATAAGATTCCGGGATGTTTTTTACTGATTCTTCATCAAACAATTTTATCTCCCTCACCTTGATACTGCCCTTATCAGTAGCAATAAAACGAATTCTCGAACTTGTCACAGGAGTCTTAAATAGAAAGAAAGATTGCGTATAGCGAGCATTGTTTTCAATAGTTTCTTCAATATCTTTCCAACCGGTGCCCTCCCAATATTGTAACCGGAAATTCTTCACGCGGTCCGGACCTGTGTAGACTCCGTATTCCGAGCCAGTATATACCACGGCCGCACCCAAAGAATAACTCTTTCCCAAATCTATTTCGAGGCATTTCTTTTCGTCTGTATTCACAGATGTCCACATGGAGGCATCAGTCTTGTTGCCGTCGGTGATCACTTTCACTTGTGCAGGATGTGAAGAAGTCAAATCAATGACTTTCTTCCCCAATGCTACGTTATTGTAAGCATCTTCTACGATTCTCTTGCCTTGCCAAATAAAATGATGTCCCGATTTAATACCACGCGGATAGGTGTTGCTGGTTGTGTTGGCAAATTTGAAGGCCCACATACCATACCCTTGGTTAAGAGTATTGTTGGTGTATTCACCTGCCCATTCGGTAAATAGGGAAGGGGAGTCCATCGTCTCGTATTTGTCAATGAGATAGGCATTCATCCAACGCCCGGTTTCAGTATACACTATCGG
>USSR01000028.1 GCA_900557355.1 uncultured Bacteroides sp. | reverse complement strand
ACGAAAAAATCACGTGGATTACATTATTGGGAGCAGGTTGCATTATTTTTGGAGTCTATCAGGCAGAGAAAAAGTGGAAGAGTAAAACTTGTATTTAGTTTGTATTGTTATTTTTTATGTATTCGGAAGGCACATATCCGAACTCTTCCTTGAAATATTTTGCAAACTGCTTGGGAGAAAGTCCTATTTGATAAGCTATTTGGGAAACATTCAGCTGACTTTGCTCCAACAGTTGTTTTCCGCGTTTGACACGTAGTATTCGTATAAACTCAAGAGGAGATTTGCCGGTAATCATTATTAGTTTCTTATAAAGATGTCCGCGGCTCATCCCTACATAAGAACTTAGTTCTTCAACAGAAAATTCGGAATTATCCATATTTTCTTCAACTGCACGGATCGCTTTTTCTATGAGTTGTTCGTCCAGGGAACTTACGGTTATTTCACTCGGAGATATGTCAATGGTTTTGAACTTCTCGTGGTTGTTTTTCGTCCATTTTAGTATCTTTTGAATACGCAGAAGAAGTATTTCCAAATTGAATGGCTTAGTAATGTAATCGTCCGCTCCTTCTTTTAATCCGCTTAATTCATGTTCGTCGGCTGTGCGTGCCGTTAGTAGAATTACAGGGATATGAGAATAACGGATGTCTGTCTTTATTTTACGACATAGTTCCATTCCATCCATTTCGGGCATCATAACATCGCTGATGACAATCTGTATGGATTGATGGGCAAGTATTTCCAATGCCTCTTTTCCATTGGGTGCGTCAAATACTTGATAAGTGCCTTTAAGGCAGTTGATAAGAAAGTTACGAAAATCGTCATTGTCTTCAACTATTAATAGGGAAGTTTTATGAGTATCTGTTGTGTCGGACACCTCATCAACTGCTTTTTCCCGGATTTCAGCCTCGTCTTGTTTTTCATCATTGACTGCATAATTGTGGGTGACAGGAAGAGTGATGGTAAATATCGTCCCTTGAGGAATATGGTTTTCCACCGTGATTGTCCCGTGATGCATAGTGACATACTCTTTCACAATATGTAGACCGATACCGTTTCCTATATAGGTAGTGGTAGAATGTTGTTCTTGAAAAAAACGGTCGAATATTTTATCTTTATTTTCATCTTTAATGCCGATACCGGTATCGGCAACCTGTATTTGTGCGTTCTCTGTTCCATTGGCTGTTATCTTGTCCAGTGCAACGATGACTTCTCCATTCTCGTAATTGTATTTTACAGCATTGGATAAAAGGTTAAGCAGGATACGCTGTATCTTGTTACGGTCAAAATCCATATCCATTTTCGTTTCGTTTATGTGTAGACGGATGTTTATGCCTTTTTTGACGGCTTGTGGGATAAAGGAACCGCATACTTCTTTTACGAAGTCCGAAAGATTACCGTGGGAAAGCATTAACTGCGTTTTCTGTTGGTCTAATTTCCGGAAATCGAGCAATTGGTTTACTTCATTTAAAAGAGTTTCCGAATTTCGGTGTATCAGTTCCAGCTCTTCTTTTACTCCTTTCTCCAGATTAGAAGACAACAATTTTTCTAAAGGAATGATTATCAACGATAAAGGAGTGCGTAAATCATGACTGACATTCGTGAAAAAGCGCATTTTGGCTTCATCCATCTCATGTTGCTGGATTATCTCCATCTCACGCTTTTGCTGGCTAAGGTTGCGGATGTGCTTACGTTTCATTTTCAGGAAGAAGAAAATGATAACACCTGCTAGAAGTAGGGTATAGCCTATATATGCCGGAACGGACAACCAAAAAGGAGGTAAGACATGTATCGTAAGGCAACTGGCTTTACTGTTCTTATAACTGTTATTATTCTCGTATACTTTTACTTCCAATTGATAGGTTCCGGGAGAAAGCTTATTAAAGTAAATCCGGTTTCCTTCCAGTTTAACCCACTCTTCGTCCTTGTTCAGACGATAAGCATATTGTAATTTATGCAAGGAGTTGTAGTCCATGGAAGAAACCTCTAATGCAAAGTTACTGTCGGAATAGTCCATCGTTATTTCATTCAGCAATTGGATATTTTTGTTTAGTAATATACGTCCGCTACTGTTTTTGCTGCCTACTTCCATGCGCTGGTTGGCGAGGTAAAGACTGGTATATATAACCGGATGGCTTTCATGACGGTAGTTTATGAAACGTGGATTGATACGCAGATAGCCCCCAGAGCCCCCCATCAGGATTTCACCTTGTTGAGTACAAGTAATGGAATGATTGTTAAAAGCCATATTTCCTATTCCGTCTTCCTCAAAATAAGGATAACAGAGAAATTTGGACGAAGGTTCCGGTGAGTTGGTCGCTATGATGTTTGTCACGCCATGGTCGGTAGTAACCCATATGTTTTTTTCTTTATCTTCAGTGATTGCCCGTATATAATCATGAGACAATCCGTTTTTGGTAGACAAATGAATTCGTTCTTTTGTATTTTTGTTATATACATCCATACCTTTCCGGGTGCCAATCCATAAAAGCCCCCTTGTATCCTGATAAATACAGTTGATGTGTACTTCTTCAAATAAATTTGAAGCTGAATTGTTGTTTTCCAGGAGCGATATTTCTTTGGTTTCAGTGTTCATGCAATACAGTCCGCTACTGGTTCCTATATAGAGATTGATTCCGTCCGCACACGAGAATGTGGTGATACTGTTGGTGAGCATTCCGGTTTTTTCCATAGTATAAGGCGTTATATTTCCGGTATTATCCAGACAGTAGATTCCGTTCATGATGGTTCCCAACCAAATGTTCCCATATTTGTCTTCTGTGATGCAGCGGACATAATCGATAGAATATTTTTGTTCATATGTAGTTGCCACTTTGCTGAATTTTCCATTTTGCTCATAGAACGCCCCGTTGCCGTAGCTGCCGAACCAAAGCCGTCCTTTTGAATCCTTATATGAACATACAATTATATCGGAAGGGATAGCATCCTGTTTTTTCGAAATGAAAGTATAGTTGTTTTTTTTCCTGTCATAGTAAGCCAGTCCTTCCCCGTCAAATCCCAGCCATAGATTTCCGTCTTTGTCTTCCACAAGGCAACTTACATCTTCTTGCTGGGGCAACCGGCAGGTTTCAAATGTGACATTGTGCAGACTTGTGAAGGTGGCTCCCAATTTGCTTGTACCTACCCACATTATGTCCGAATGGTCTTTATAAAAACAACAGATATGATTGTTGGGCAATGAAAATGGATTGTCCACTTCTTTGCTAAGTCTCTCATATCCTTTTCCGTCCTGATGATAACTAATGTAAATGCCCTTGTTGTCCGTACCAATCCATATATTCCCTTTTCCATCGTCTATAACGGCTGTGATAAGTTCGTTGGTAATTTCTTTTTCTCCGGGAAAAGAAAACCATTCTTTGGCATTAGGGTCATAACAACATACTCCTTTGGTATGGGGGACATAAAGCCAAAGCCTGGAAAAGGTGTCTATGTACATTCGTTGTTTCCATCCGAGAGGCAGGACAATCTGCACTTCTTTGCAAAGGCTTTGCGCTCTCCAGTCGATGTGATAAATATAGCTGTCCGACAATAGTACATAAGCGTTTGACTGGTAACAGTCGATTTGCAGCACCTGGCAATTTTGAGGAAGAGATAAAGTATAAAGTTCTTTTTGCCTGAATACATAATAATAGAGGGTGGAATTGACTGTGCACCATAAATTCAGGTCTTTATCTATATATAAGTTGTCTGGAGTTCCATATATTCCGAATTGTTCCAGTATAGGAGTTATGTGATCATCAATTTCATCCTTCTCGCGATTATAGAAATAGTAAGATTTGGGAGTTTTTATCCAGATTGTGCCCGAAGCGTCTTCCGCTGTAAATTCAATGTCGTTGTTGTAGGCTCCCAGTTGTGTGGTGGTGTATGTCTTGAATTGATAGCCGTCATATCTGCTTAACCCGTTGAGAGTGGAGAACCACATAAAACCGTATCTGTCGCACAGGATAGATTGCACATAGTTGTCAGCTATACCGGATTTTACATCAAAGGTACGGAAATTAAGTCTTTCGCTAGCTTGCAACGTTAGGACAAATAGACAAAACAATGCAGATAAGAGATGTTTTTTCATATGGATTGATTCGTTTTTTGCAAAGATATGAAAATTAGGAATCGGAAATCCCTTTCCGGTCGTTTCTGATATTCCGAAATGTATCAGGATAGTAGCGCAAATGTATCAAGATACAAAAAGGACAGCCTGAAACTCATTTGGAGAAAGAGGGAGGGCTGCCCTCTCTCTATATTTGCTATCGAAATAAACTATGGATACAGGTATCAAAATAGGAAACCGGAATTAAATAACAGGATATGAAACGAAAACTATTAATAGCTGCAACTTCTTTTATGATAGCATCTTCCGTATGCGGAAAGGACTTTAATGTATTGACAAAAGACTTTCAGCCCTGGGGAAATACACAATTTGACATGGAAGGCATGAAAATAACATGGACACAGAAGTGGCAGGGTGGTGGCTGGTGGTTGGCGCAGGATTGTTCGGAATATGAATCCGCACGGATTGAGTTTCGGGAGGTTTTGCCCATGGATGTCGTGTTCATAGTCATCTATTCGGCGAAGGATGAAAGAAATGAGAAACTCAAATCTAAGGTTACAATTCCTGCCGGAAAAAAAGAGGCGGCGATTATGTTGGATATTACTTATAAGAAATCCATAGACGGTCTGGGTATCAGTGGTTCGAAACCGGGTACGGTTTGTGTGAAATCTCTGGTTTTGGAAGAAATGAAACGATAACTTTTTTATTAATCTTAATAAAACGATGTATTATGAAGAAAAATTTATTAATTGCCGTACTTTTGCTTTTAACTGTATCATCAGTGTGGGCGAAAGATTACAATGTGGAAACCAAAAAGTTTAAATCTTGGGGGGAAGCACAGTTTGATGCGGAAACAGCAACCATTACTTTTACTAAAAATTGGCAGGGAGGCGGATGGGGGCTGGCTGTCCCGCCTGGATTGCTCGGCATATGATTGTATTGTGATTGAGTTTGAGGAGGCTTTGCCTATGGATGTCATGTTTATGGCAACTTATTCCGCTAAAGATGATAAAGATCAGAAAATTAAATCCAAGGTTAAGGTTCCTGCAGGAAAAAAGAAAGCTGTTCTTGAACTGGAACCGGCATATAAAAATTCTGTTGACGGTTTGGGTATCAGTGCAACAAAAGCGGGAGTAGTCAAACTGAAATCCTTGAATCTCAGGAGGAAAAATAGGTGCGGGGGGGAAAGGAAATGGTATCTCAAGGAGAAAAAATAGTTGCGGTGTGAAAAGAAATGGCAAATTTTAAAGGTTAACATTTAATTTGATATATATGAAAAAGAATTTTCATAAGAATATGTTGATAACAGGGGCTTGTCTGGCGTTGTTATTCGGAGGAATAGTGAACGTACGGGCTATCGCACCGGAGGAGTATGAAGCTGTACAGCAGAGTAGGACAATTAAGGGTACGGTTGTCGATAAGAATGGTGAGGCGGTCATTGGCGCCAATGTAGTGGTGAAAGGTACGTCCAAAGGTACGATAACCGATGTAGACGGTCGGTTTACGTTGAACGGTGTGCCGGAAAAGGCTGTATTGTCCGTTACTTTTGTCGGCTATAAATCGAAAGAAATAACTTTGAAAAGTGGGCAGTCCCAAATAAAGGTGGAGCTGTCGGATGACGCGGAATTATTGGATGAGGTCGTGGTAGTGGGTTATGGTACGATGAAAAAGAGGGACTTATCCGGCGCTGTGTCACAAATCAAAGGGGATGACTTGATGAGGGGAAATCCGGCGGATTTGAGCCAGGGACTTGCGGGAAAAATAGCTGGTGTGGTAGTGAATCAAAGTGACGGTGCTCCCGGTGGTGGTATCAGTATACAGATTCGTGGTACGAACTCTTTTTCTACGGATTCACAGCCTTTGTATATTGTAGATGGCGTACCTTATGACGCGGGGGGGACACCAAGCAGCGATGCCAATTCCGGAAATAATGAGTCCAATCCTCTGGCATTTATCAATCCGCATGATATACAGTCAATTGAAGTCTTGAAGGATGCGTCGGCTACGGCTATCTATGGTTCACGTGGTGCGAACGGTGTTGTATTGATTACGACCAGGCGTGGAGAACCGGGGGCGGATAAGGTGAGGTTTACTGCTAATTTCTCTTTTTCCCGGATTGCTAACCGCGTAGATGTATTGGATGCTTATCAATATGCGCTATACAGGAATGAGCAAGTAGAGAATAGTTATAAGTATCATGGAAAAGCATACACTTCTTTGCCTTATCCGGGAAAGTGGTCGTATAGCAATTCCGACAAGTCTCAAGGTAAGTACAATCCTGCACCGGAAGATTTTCTGAATCCGGGCATTTACACGGATGAGTACGGCAATGCAACGAAAGTCGGTGTGGCCGATTGGCAGGATTTGATTTATCAGGACGGTTTCTCGCAAGAATATAATATCAGTGTGTCCGGTGGCTCCAGAAACGGTAGCTGGCACTCGTTCTCGGGCAACTATCTGAAACAACAGGGTATTATCAAGGAATCTGGTTTTACACGTTATTCGATTCGTGCCAATATGGGGCGCAAGATTAAGAGTTGGCTTGATATGGGAGTGAATATCAGCTTTTCTCATACGGACACCGACTTTTCCCGGACGAACTCTAATGATTATGGAGTTATCCGTTCCGCGCTCGTGTTTCCGACTACTTATGACCCGAGTGACGATGAGACACTGAACTCGGACGAATTGAGCTGGCTGGCATCCAACCCTTATGCTTATATTAACTCGGCAAAGGATAACCTGAAGTCCAATAATGTATTTACTTCTTCTTATTTGGAAATAAAGCTGTTCCCGTTCTTGAAATTCCGTCAGAACTTGGGTATTAATTATACAAACAGGGAACGCGGCACGTATTATGGTCGCAGGACATCAGAAGGTTCCGAAGCTAATAATATAAACGGTAAGGCAGGACAGTCTACCAACTGGAGTATGGGAATTACTGCCGAGTCATTGTTTACTTTCGATAAGACATTCAAGAAAATCCACTCCGTTAATGCCGTGGGCGGTTTTACTGTCGAGAAGAGGGACTATGGAAGTAAATCGATGTCGGCTACGGGATTCCCCAGTGATTTGACTCAGGAATATGATATGAGCCTAGGTACACTTCCCGGCAAATTGAAGAGCGACCGTACGGATTCGTCATTGGCTTCATTTTTGGGGCGTATCAATTATACGTTGATGGATAAATACATCTTTACGGCATCTTATCGTGTTGACGGTTCCAGCAAATTCACGGAAAACAATAAATGGGCAAACTTCCTTTCGGGAGCTGTAGCATGGCGTTTGTCGGAAGAGAAATTTATTAAGAATCTGAATATTTTCAGTAATTTGAAGTTGCGTCTCAGCTATGGTGAGACGGGTAATCAGGGGATTGGAAGTTACCGGACTTTGCCCATGTTGAATCCTGCTAATTATCCTTTTAGTGGTGGTGCTATCAGCAGCGGTTTCGCAGAAGTGGAATGGCGTGGTCCCGTAGCGGAAGATTTGCATTGGGAGACAACTGCCCAGTATAATGCCGGATTGGATATAGGCTTCTTTAATAATCGCGTCAACCTGACTGTGGATTATTATTATAAGAAAACACGCGACTTGCTGCAGGAGGTGAAAATACCTTCCAGCACCGGTTTCTCAAGTATGATGGTGAACAGGGGATATGTGACGAATGAAGGGCTGGAGATTTCCGGGAAATTCTATGTATTGCGGAATACTCCTTTGAAGTGGGACATCGACGCCAATATATCTTTCAATAAAAATAAAGTTGGCGGACTTGATTCTGACCAGTTTTCCGCAAGACTATGGTATAAAGCGGATGATGTATTCTTGCAGCGTAACGGCTATCCTATCGGAACAATTTTCGGGTACGTAGAAGATGGTTTCTATAATAATCTGGCTGAAGTCATGGCTTCCCCGGATCCAAGTGTCCGTGCGAAAGGAAAGAGTATGATAGGAGAAATAAAGTACCGGAATTTTGACGATGACCCTGCCATAACGAATGCAGACAGGGTAGTGATTGGTGATACGAACCCTGACTATGTATATGGTATAACCAATAATTTCCGGTGGAAGAATTTCACTTTGAGTTTTTTCCTGCAAGGAAGCCAGGGAAATGATATTTTTAATGGTAACCTGATGGAAGTAAAGATGGGCAATACGGCTAATATTCCTGTAGATGCTTATAATACTCGTTGGACAGAAGCAAATAGGGCTTCTGCCAAATGGCCTAAAGCGGTGAATAGTTATGAACGGACTATGTTAATTTCAAATCGCTACGTGGAAGACGGCTCTTATTTGAAGTTGAAGAATCTTAGTATCGGTTATACATGGAGACCTAAGTTTAAAGGTATCAGTTCTATCAATATTTATGGAAATGCTACCAACTTGTTTACCATTACCGGATATAGTTGGTTTGACCCTGAAGTAAACGCCTTCGGTTCTGATACTTCCCGGCGTGGTGTGGATATATATTCTTATCCGAGCAGCCGTACATTCTCATTAGGACTAAAAGTCGATTTTTAAACTGACCATTAAGATATAGAATTATGAAATTATATAAATTGTATGTTGTTTTAAGTCTTTGGGCAACGGGCAGTCTGGGACTGGCTTCTTGCAGTGACTTTTTGAAGGAGGAACCTTATGCTTTTGTCGGTCCCGACCAGTTGGGCAATGATAATGCGGCTGTAGATTTATGGCTGACCGGAGTATATAGTAAATGGGGAAACAATATGTTCCGTTATAGTAGTTTTCCACGTTGCCTGGAACTTGATTCCGATTATATAACCGGGCCGGACTGGGCTTTCAGTAATTTGGGAGCGGGAAACTTTCAGGCGGACGAGTATGCGACTTCTATTTGGACGGGTTGTTATAATTTGATTCATCGGGCAAACGTAGCCATACATTATGTAAATGAAATAACCGGTGCGGATGAGAAAGTAAAACGGAATGCGTTGGGAGAACTTTATTTTCAGAAAGCATTCTCTTATTTCTTGCTGACCCGTGCATATGGTGAAATTCCGTTGTTTGATGTCGCTATCAGTGAAGGAGCCAGCTATAACCAGCCTCGTCGTCCTATTCCTGATGTGTATGCGGAGATTATACGTTTGTTAGAGCAGGCAGCCGGTATGATGTATAAAAATACGGATGCCGAATATCAAAAGGGACATGTCGCTGCGGGCACTGCGATTGGCCTGCTGGCAAAAGTGTATGCCACTATGGGGGCGGGTGCGCTTCCGGCAGGAGAAAAGATGATTGTGAAGTCCGGTCCTTCCTATAGTTATAATGCAGGAACGAAAATATTGACTAATCCGGTTTCGAATACATTCGAGAAGACACAGGTGGCAGGTTATGAATCGCTTAACTGGAAAGACTGTTATGAGAAAGCGGCGTATTATGCAGGTATTATAATGGGGAGGAATCCTGATGTGAGTTATGGGACTTACAGACTGTTGTCTTTTGATGAATTGTGGAAGAAAAGCGGTTTTGATGAAAGTGAACATATGTTTTCCGTACGGACAAGGAGTGCTGACGAAGAGTATGGTAACGGAGTACATCAATGGTACTGCGGCATGCAGGATGCCGGAGGGGTATTGCAGAAAGGCCCTTGGGTAGGCAATCGTTTTCATTGGTATTGCTTGTTTGATAACGAGGATTACCGTATAACGAAAGGAGTCAAGCATCGCTTCCAGTATGACAGTCAGGTGAAGAATGGCAGGGGATATTATTATCCGGGAACCCCGGAATATAAGTTGATGGCTACCGGTAAGAATATGGACGACGTGAAAGTGCAGGAACCTGTAGCGCCATTCAATGACGGACTCACCTATACGAACAGCATATCATCTAATTGCCTCGCCTTTACAACTAAATATGCCGATGTGACAGACCCCACGATTGGCCGTACGGATGCTTATTGGCCATTCTTGCGTTATGCTGATATTGTATTGATTTACGCAGAGGCACAATGCGAATTGAATGACGGGATTTCACAGGATGCGATTGATGCTTTGAATGATATTCGTATCCGTTCGAATGCCAAAGAGGCTTCTGTAACCGGAGACGGTGCTATTGAAACGAAAGTGGAGTTACGTTCGGTCATTTTTGAGGAACGTGCAAAGGAACTGGCTTATGAAGGTGACCGTCGTTGGGATTTGCTCCGTTGGGGAATATATTTGGACGTAATGAATTCTTTGGGTGGAATCAATGAAGATGGTACGCGTACTCCTTATGACGAGGGAAGTATTAACAAACGTCGTGAATTCCGTCACCTGCTGTATCCGTTGCCATCGTTGGAAGTTTCTACCAATATGGCTATTGATAAAAATAATCCGGGCTGGAACTAAGCCGTATGTTCAACCCAATAATTTATGAATAATATGAAGACTTTGAATAGAATATTGATAGGGACAGTGTTGTTGGCAACTCTGTTCTCTTGTCAGGATGTTGTAACTTATAATGATGGTTATGATGATGGCATGAACTCATTTGGAGCACCCGATGTGCAGGGCATCTATTCTCCGGATGATACGGATTTACAGGTTCCGCTGACCAAAGGGGGATTTGGTGAAATGATTGTGTTGGTCGGGGAGAACTTGAGCAATGTGACGAAAATTACTTTCAATAATATGGAAGTGGATTTGTCGGAAGTGTATGCGACGTCAAAAAAGGCGTGTTTCCCTTTACCGGGGGATATGCCTGAAGAAATCACGAACAAATTATATTATGAAACAGAGCGGGGGAATACGACTTGTGAATTCAAACTGGATGTCCCTGTGATGGAAATAAACGGTCTGTATAATGAATTTGCTTTGCCCGGCACGTCCTTACAGATAAAGGGCAAATATTTTAAATTATATGGATTTGGCAAGAATTCGTCATCTGTCATCAAGTTTGGCGATACGGAACTGGAGATAGAAAGCGTGACAGACCAGGTGATTACTGCCAAACTTCCGGGGGATATTCCGGATAACTCGATGATTGTAGTGGAATGGAATGGTACAGAAGGACATTGCTCTTATCAATTACCTTATCGGCAAACGGACAATCTTGTTTGGGACTTGGCTAATCCTTCGGATTATGGTATTTGGGGCGGTAAGGATTTTATAACCGATGGTTCCAATACAGGAGACCCTGTAGCTTTGGCCGGTTCTTTTTTCCGGGTAAAAGGCACTTATAAGGCTTGGAGTTATACAGGATTGCCTTCCGGCAGTATTATATTAGATGAGGAAGTTGCCGCTAATCCTTCTGACTACCTGTTCAAATTTGAAGTTAATTCGGCTTCGGATTATCCGTTCTATGACATTACATCGAAGACAGGCGGTTATCTGATTAAGCTGAATGGCGGTAATTACCAGTGGAAATATTCATTAGATGAGAATATGAATACATTTGGAGAATGGTATACTGTAACTCTGGAACTTGAAAATGTAGCTACTGCCGGATTGGTTTCCGGAAAAATAGCTTTAACTTTGGCAATGCAACCTAATGTAGAATGGAATGTAGACCATAGTTTTGCCAATATCCGTATTGAAAAGAAGATAGGACAGTAATTCGATAGTGAGTTTGCACTTAACTGATAAATAGAAGTAGAATGATAAAAAGAATTTGTTTTTTATTGAGTCTTTTGATGTGTGGCGTCCTTTATGCCCAGGATATTACGTATCGTACTGTAAAGGATTTGTCATATAGTTCTTCAAAAGACCCTTATGCAACGGAGCGTTGCAAGCTGGATGTTTATTATCCGGAAAATAAGACCGGATGTCCTGTGGTAGTTTGGTTTCATGGCGGGGGGCTTACCCAAGGCAATAAATCAATACCGGGCAGGCTGAAGAAAAATGGAATGGTGGTTATTGCCGTAAATTATCGCCTACTTCCGAAGGTGGCTATTTCCGAATGTCTGGATGATGCCGCTGCTTCTGTTGCGTGGGCTTTCCGGGAAGTGGAAAAATATGGGGGTGATAAGAATAAGATATTTATATCCGGCCATTCTGCAGGCGGCTATCTGACGGCTATGGTCGGTCTGGATAAAAGATGGTTGAAAAAATATGATATAGATGCTGATTCTATTGCCGGATTGATACCTTTCAGCGGGCAGGTGATTAGTCATTTTTCTTATCGGAAGATGAATGGCATAGATAATCTTCAGCCTACTGTTGATGAATTTGCTCCTTTGTTTCATGTTCGCAAGGATGCTCCGCCTTTGGTTCTCATTACAGGCGACCGGGAATTAGAACTTTTCGGACGTTATGAAGAGAATGCGTATATGTGGCGGATGATGAAATTGGTCGGGCACAAAGAAACATACCTTTATGAAATCGGTGGTCATGGCCATGGCCCCATGGGCGATCCGGCATTCTATATCTTGAAGCAGCATGTAAAGAGGATATTAGGAGAGCCTGAAAAATAATTCAAAATAAGACGGCATCCGTTAGTTAGAACGGAACTGCTTGACGAAATCCCTGGCAATGTTTATTTTGTCAGGGATTCTTTTTTCCCCGAATGTATCTGAATACTGTTCCAAATGTATCATGTGACAAATAGGATAGTGTGAAAACCATTTGGGAGCCATATTTCATGTGCACATCTCTACTTTTGCTTTCGGAAAGATAATTCTTTATTACCTACATTAAACTTAAAAATATTACAATGAAAAAAAGTAGACCGACCATTGGTATAGTGAAATCCCGAGTGTTCCTGACAGGGACTGCGTTCGTACTTATGGCATGTTCGTCGGGAGAAGAATTTGCCGGGCATTCGGGCAAAGGAGAGGAACCTGTTATTACACCTGTCCTTTGTACTTCCGGTGCTTCGGAGCAAGCGGTGAAAGTATATGATTTCTTAAGGGAGAACAGGAATAAGAAAACACTGTCCGGAACAATGGCATGCCCGAGTTGGAATGTCAATGAGGCGGAATGGGTATATCAGCATACAGGCAAGTATCCGGCTATTGCTTTTTTTGACTATCTCTCTTTGGAGTATTCCCCTTGTTCGTGGATTGATTATTCGAAAACGAAAATAGTGGAAGACTGGTGGAACAAGAACGGGCTTGTGGGTGCGGGCTGGCATTGGAGAGTGCCATGTGTCCAAGGAAGTGCCGAACGGCACTATACTCCGGGGGACGGTTCTGTAGATCCGGGTACGGGAAAAAGGACGACGACTGTTTTCAGTGCTGCTAACGCTACAAAGGAGGGCACTTGGGAAAACGAAGTCGTCAAGGCCGATTTGAAGAAGCTGGCGGGCTATTTGAAGTTGCTTCGCGATAAGAGAATTCCTGTAATATGGCGTCCTTTGCATGAGGCTGCCGGTAATATCTATAATTATAAGAATGGAAAAGCCTGGTTTTGGTGGGGAAATGACGGGGCGGAAGCGTACAAGAAACTATGGATTTATATTTTCAATTATTTTAAGAAAGAAGGAATCAACAATCTGATTTGGGTATGGACTACACAAACTAAGGATAGCGAGTTTTATCCGGGGGATGAATACGTCGATATGGTGGGGCGTGATATGTATCCTGCAAAGGATGAGTACACTACTGGGGAATACTGTTTCAGGCAGTACGGTACGATAACTGCTTCTTGTCCGGGTAAGCTGGTGGCATTGAGCGAATGTGGAAATGGCGAACAAAGCGGGAAAGTGTATCATCTTGCCCGGATATCCGCCCAGTGGGAGGCAGGGGCAAAATGGACATACTTTATGCCGTGGTATGATTACAGCCGTACGAAAGAATTGGATTCGGAAGCTTTTACTGCGACATCCCATAGGTATGCAGATAAGGATTGGTGGGTGGATGCAATGTCACAGGATTATGTAATCACCCGCGATCAATTACCCTCTTTTAAATAATACTTAATAGCTTGAAGATGAAAAATAAACTAGTTATGGCAGGCGTTTTCCTGCTTGCTTTAGGAATGGGCGGATGTGTGATAAGAGAGCAACAGTCTGCTTCGAAAACTGCGGAGACGGAGGCATTGTTGGATAAGTTAATCCGCTTGCCGAAGAAAGGATTCATGTTTGGTCATCAGGATGATCCGGTATATGGTATCCGGTGGGATGGAGACGAGAACCGTAGTGATGTCAAAAGTGTGTGTGGCGATTATCCGGCAGTGATGGCTTTTGACCTGGGGCGTATTGAAAGGGGAGGAGAGAAGAACTTGGATGATGTTCTTTTCGAACGGATACGAGCAGAGATTATAGCACACTATAACAGGGGTGGTGTTTGCTCTCTTAGCTGGCATGTGGATAACCCTGTGACGGGAGAAGCGTCTTGGGATGTGAGTGATTCAACGGCAGTTGCTTCCGTCCTTCCCGGAGGAGAGAATCATGGGAAGTTTCTTGGATGGCTGGATAGGGTAGCAGATTTTATGAATTCGCTTGTCACGAAGGAAGGAGTTAAAATACCGGTGATTTTCCGTCCCTGGCATGAACATACGGGGAGCTGGTTTTGGTGGGGACAAAATCTTTGTTCTGCCGAAGAATATAAGTCGTTGTGGAAAATGACTTATGATTATCTACAGGAAAAGGGAGTGAATCATTTGCTATATGCTTATTCTCCGGGTAGTGAGCCCGATAATGTGAATGAATATCTGGAACGCTATCCGGGTGATGGCATGGTAGACTTGTTCGGGTTTGACACTTATCAGTTTGAGCGTGAAAAATATGTGGATACAATGGAGAAGTCATTGACGATTCTTACGGAGGTCGGAAGGTTGCATAAAAAACCGGTTGCAGTGACGGAGACTGGATATGAAGCTATCCCGGATTCCACCTGGTGGACGGAAACCTTGTTTCCTATAGTGGACAAATATCCTGTCAGCTATGTATTGGTCTGGCGAAATGCCCGCGAAAAGGAAGCGCATTATTATGCCCCGTATCCGGGACAAATATCTGCACTTGATTTTGTGGAGTTTTATAAGCATCCTAAAACCATTTTTGTGTCTGATTTGAAATGAAATTAAAATACTAAATAGATGAAAGCATTTAAAGAAAAAATTCGCGACTTATTTGATGATTACGAGAAACTGGTAACTCGTAAGAATATACCTGTTGAAGGTGGAAATGGAATTTTCACACGTTATCAATATCCTGTTCTGACTGCTGCCCATACTCCTGTGTTTTGGCGCTATGACTTGGACGAAAAGACAAATCCTTTCTTGATGGAACGTATCGGCATGAATGCTACGTTAAATTCGGGAGCTATCAAATGGAATGGTAAATATTTGCTGGTGGTGCGTGTTGAAGGAGCGGATCGTAAATCTTTCTTCGCAGTGGCTGAAAGTCCTGACGGCATAGATAATTTCCGTTTTTGGGATTATCCCGTGACTATGCCTGAGGACATTATTCCTGCGACAAATATTTATGATATGCGCTTGACGGCTCATGAAGACGGATGGATTTATGGTATTTTCTGTGCTGAACGTCATGATGATACGGCACCTGCGGGAGATCTTTCCTCGGCTACCGCTACGGCAGCTATTGCCCGCACCAAGGATTTGAAGACTTGGGAGCGTTTGCCGGATTTGAAAACAAGAAGCCAGCAACGGAATGTGGTTCTTCATCCTGAATTTGTGGATGGAAAGTATGCGTTGTATACCCGTCCGCAAGACGGTTTTATAGATGCCGGAAGTGGCGGTGGTATCGGTTGGGCCTTGGTAGATGATATTACTTGTGCGGAAGTAAAGGAAGAGACGATAATCGACCGGCGTTATTACCATACAATTAAAGAGGTGAAAAATGGTGAAGGCCCTCATCCTATTAAGACATCGAAGGGATGGTTGCACTTGGCGCACGGTGTACGTGGGTGTGCAGCCGGTTTGCGTTATGTGCTGTATATGTATATGACTTCCTTGGAAGATCCGGCGAAAGTGATTGCTTCTCCTGCGGGCTTCTTTATGGCGCCGGAAGGAGAAGAGCGTATCGGAGATGTCTCTAATGTATTGTTTACCAATGGCTGGATAGCTGATGAAGATGGTACGGTTTTTATTTACTATGCTTCTTCTGACACCCGTATGCATGTGGCGACTTCTACAATAGATCGGTTGGTCGATTATTGTATGAATACGCCTGCGGACGGTCTTTTTACTTCTACTTCAGTGGAGACGCTGAAGAAACAGATTGATAAGAATCTGAAACTGATGCATACTTTATGATAGGGATTAGGGAAAAGATAGGCTATGGTTTCGGTGATATGGCTTCGTCCATGTTCTGGAAATTGTTTGGCTCCTATTTGATGATATTTTATACGGATGTGTTTGGCATGCCTGCAGCAGTGGTGGGCACGATGTTTCTCATCACTCGTGTTTGGGACTCGGCGTTCGACCCTATAATCGGGATTATTGCCGACCGGACGCAATCGCGGTGGGGAAAGTTTCGTCCTTATCTGTTGTATCTGGCTATTCCGTTCGCTGTGATCGGTGTGCTGACTTTTACAACTCCTGATTTCAGTGATGGGGGGAAAGTAATATATGCGTATTTTACATATTCGTTAATGATGATGGTGTATTCAGCTATCAATGTGCCTTATGCTTCGTTGTTGGGAGTGATGAGTCCGGAATCGAAAGACCGGAACATGCTTTCTACGTATCGTATGACTTTCGCTTACATCGGAAGTTTTATAGCATTACTTTTGTTCATGCCGATGGTGAATCGGTTCAGTATGGGACACGACGAGCAGCATGGTTGGATGATGAGCGTCATTGTAATTGCGGTGTTGTGTGCGTTGCTGTTTTATGGTTGCTTTGCATGGACTACTGAACGGGTAAAACCTATTAAAAAGCAGCAGAATTCCTTAAAAAGTGACTTGCAGGATTTGCTTCATAACCGTCCCTGGTGGATTCTGTTGGGAGCCGGTGTAGCTGCATTGGTCTTTAATTCTATTCGTGACGGGGCAACGGTTTATTATTTTAAGTATTATGTTGTAGAAGAAGAATATGCTTCCATTTCTTTATTTGGAATTTCCTTTGTATTGAGCGGGCTTTATTTGGCTGTCGGGCAAGCCGCCAATATTGTCGGAGTGGTGTTGGCAGCTCCATTGAGCAATCGTATCGGCAAAAAAAAGACATATATGTGGGCGATGTCGATAGCGACGGTACTTTCAGTAATTTTCTACTGGTTTGATAAAGAGCAGTTGATGTTGATGTTTATTTTTCAGGTGTTGATAAGTATTTGTGCGGGTAGTATCTTCCCGCTTTTATGGTCGATGTATGCAGACTGTGCTGATTATTCGGAACTTAAAACGGGTAACCGTGCTACGGGGCTTATCTTCTCTTCTTCTTCCATGAGTCAGAAATTTGGCTGGGCTATCGGAAGCGCCGTTACGGGCTGGTTGTTGGCTTTTTACGGTTTTGAGGCCAACGCGGTGCAGGGCGAGGAAGCTATTCATGGAATAAGGATGTTCCTAAGTTGGCTACCGGCTATGGGTACGGTGCTGAGTGTCATCTTTATCAGCCTTTATCCGCTTTCCGAGAAAGAAATGAGAAAAATCACTAACCAATTGAATGATAAAAGAAAGTAATAAGATTATGAAAATACATAGATGGATTATTAGCCTGGTATTCTGTTGTTGTGTAACTTTTCTTTCCGCACAAATCCGTGGAACGGAAATTACTGTAGTCGTATCTCCCGACCATACAGACTGGAAATATCAGTTGAAGGAAGAATGTTCGTTTACAATTCAGGTATATAAGGCACAAAACCTTTTGCCCGGAGTGGTAATAGACTATGAGTTGGGGCCGGAATGGTATCCGGTGGAAAAGAAGAAAGGGGTTTTATTGAAAGACGGAAAGACAAGTGTAACGGGGTGTATGGATGTTCCCGGTTTTTTGCGCTGTAAAGTGCGTGCATCTGTTGACGGGCATGTATATGAAGGATTGGCTACTGTGGCTTACGCACCTGAAGAGTTGAGGCCGCATACATCACTGCCTGCAGATTTCCGTCAATTTTGGGATACTGTTTTGAAGGAAGTCCGACAGATTCCTTTGCTTCCTACTATGGAGCTTATTCCTGAGCGTTGTACGGATAAGGTAGATGTCTTTCATGTCAGTTTCCAGAATATTTGTAACGGTTCGAGAACGTTCGGCATTCTTTGTATGCCCCAAAAGCCGGGTAAGTATCCGGCGTTACTTCGCGTGCCCGGTGCCGGGGTGCGTCCTTATTCGGGAGATGTCCATATGGCTTCCAAGGGAGTGATTACGTTGGAAATAGGCATTCACGGGATTCCTGTGACAATGTCGCAGATGATATATGACGTATTGTCGAAAGGAGCGCTTAACGGGTATCCTTATCAAAATGATAATAGCCGGGATAAGAGTTATTATAAGCGTGTTTTCGCAGGTGCTCTTCGTGCGGTCGATTTTATAGCTTCTTTACCGGAATATGACGGAAAAAATATGGGAGTGACAGGTTCCAGTCAGGGGGGAGCACTTTCTGTTGTAACGGCGGCATTGGACAAACGGATTACCTTTTATGCGGCTATCCATCCTGCGATGTGTGACCATCAGGCACATTTAAAGAAGACTGCCGGAGGATGGCCTCATTACTTCTATTATTTTCCTCAACCGTCAAAAGAGCGGATTACCACAGCAGCGTATTATGATGTGGCAAATTTTGCACGGCTTATTACTGCACCGGGTTGGTTCAGTTGGGGATATAATGACGAAGTATGTCCGCCTACCTCTATGTATGCAGCTTACAATATTATTACAGCTAAAAAGGAGTTGCATCCTTATTTAGAGACGGGACATTATCTATATCAGGAGCAATCCGATGAGTGGAATAAATGGCTTTGTCGTCAACTAGGTTTATAAATTGGCAGATGATATGGAAACGACAGTTAGAAAATTAAAGGAAGAAATGCAGTGTATGCTAACGGGCAATATTCTTCCGTTTTGGATGAATCATATGGTAGATTCGGAGTATGGCGGTTTTTATGGACGAATTTCCGGCATAGGAGAACGTGTTCCCGGAGCTTCTAAGGGCGTTGTTCTGAATGCAAGAATTTTGTGGACTTTCTCATCGGCTTACCGTTTGTTGCATAAGGATGAATATCTGAAAATGGCAACCCGTGCCAAACAGGAATTGATAACTCATTTCTATGATCACGAATATGGAGGGGTATTTTGGTCAGTTTGTGAAGACGGTTCTCCTTTGGATACTAAAAAACAAATTTATGCATTAGGTTTTGCTATCTATGGATTGAGTGAATATCACCGGGCTACGGGAGACGCAGAAGCGCTTGAATATGCTATACGTCTGTTTTATGACATTGAAGAACATAGCTTTGATCGGATTAAGAACGGTTATTGTGAGGCGTTGACCCGTGAATGGAATGAAATAGAGGATATGCGTTTGAGTGAGAAGGATGAAAATGAGCGGAAAACGATGAATACGCATTTGCATATTCTAGAGCCTTATACGAATCTTTTTCGTGTTTGGAATAATGAGTATCTGGAATGTCAGTTGCGTAATCTTATAAAGCTCTTTACCGACCGGATACTGGATATTGAAACCGGGCATTTACGGTTGTTTTTTGATGATGACTGGAATAGTAGACATGACATGGTTTCGTATGGGCATGATGTAGAAGCGTCATGGCTGCTGCATGAGGCTGCCTTGCTTATCGGTGATAAACGATTGATAACCCGGATAGAACCGCTTGTGATAGAGATAGCGGAAGCGGCTTCCGAGGGGCTTCTTCCAGGTGCGGGTATGATTTATGAAATGAATAGGAGTTGTGGTTCTATAGATGCCGAACGGCATTGGTGGGTACAAGCGGAAGCGATTGTTGGATATGTAAACCTTTACCAGCATTTTGATGACCGTTTGTCACTGTTGAGGGCAGTACGATGTTGGGAATTTGTGAAAAGACATCTGGTTGATAACGACAATCGAGAATGGTTTTGGGGAATACGTGCAGACGGAACAGTGAATCGTGCAGAAGATAAGGCGGGTTTTTGGAAATGTCCTTACCATAATGGGAGAATGTGTATGGAGATAATGGAGCGGTTTTAGGTGAATAATAAAGAAAGGAGTATTAAGATGAAGAAATGGATTTTAATCGTTTTGCTTTTTACCGGATGTTCGGCAGACCATCAGGCACAGGAAGCGGTAGTGCAGACACAGGTGAAGGTGGATTTCAGTAAGATGCATTTCGGTTGTGACGGGAATAGTATTACTGCGGGTAATCAGTGGTCAAAAACGGTTGTTGATATACTTGGTTTTGCCACTCATCATAATGTTGCGGTAGGATCGGCAAAATGGGCATGTTATATTGATACGCAAGAATATGGCAGTAAGGACTTTGTCGGTATTTCCGGTGGGTGGAAATCTACAGATGATAAAGTGGAAATACAGAAAAGACACAATAATGTGGCAAAAGTACATATTCAGAAGTTTATATCAGAAGTAGAAAACGGTAGTTTTCCGGTACCGGATATATTTGTTTTTTCTATGGGTACAAATGATACTAAAATAGGAAGGGCGTCTGACGCTTTGAAAGAGAAAATATTGGATAAAGTGGATCTTACTACTATGGCAGGGGGAGCTCGCTGGTGTATTCAGACTATAATTGAGCGTTTTCCGGAGTGTCGGGTATTTCTCTGTACGCCAATTCAGTCGGGAAGTGTGTCTCATAATGACCTGAACTTGAAAAAAATAGCAGTTTTGCGGGAAATATGCAATGCTTTTTCTGTTCCAGTGATTGATTGTTATTCTGAATGTGGTATTAAAGCGGAAGATGAAGTTTGGGGAGAACGTGGGCGTTATTTGAAAGACGGATTACATCCAGATGTAGAAGGGCAACAATTAATGGGGCGATATATTGCAAAGAAAATACAGGATTATTTAACGGTAGTTTTGTGCTCAAAATCTCTTCTGTAGGGGATTTGCTGGTCTTGCTTGCTACCCTGTCTCCATGAATAAATAATGTAGACTACTTTAATAAAGGTATCCTGTATTATATTGAGTGTTTATCTGTCATTCAAACTGAAATAAGGAAGAATGACAGATCTGTTTTATATCTTATTTAGCGAGTAATTGGAGAATTTTATTAC
>USSR01000027.1 GCA_900557355.1 uncultured Bacteroides sp. | reverse complement strand
GTTGTTCCGGTTCCTGCTTTTCCGGCTGCTCAGGAATAGTCTCGTCCGAGCAAGCCGCTAAAGACACTCCTAAGAGCAATGTCAATAAATAAATTATTTTTCTCATATTGTTCTTCATTGTTTTAAGGACTTGAAAGTTGTAAGCTAAAGCAAGAGAGTGATAACAATCTACATTCTTTACAAATAATACAAACGAAGGATACAGTCGTATATCGAACCTAATTCAGTCGTATACTGAATAGGGTTCAGTCGTATACTGAATGCAGCATATCCTATAAGCATTGATATTCAAGATATTACGAAGCACCCTCATCCTTTTGATAAATTACAACAAATATTCCAAATTACACCATTATCTGCTGACGTTACATACTAAATGGAAAGCCCCAACAGACCTGTTTATTATAATATCACCAATAGCGAACAAAACTATAGGTATAAATATCATCTCCTGTAGTAGTTCCTTCATATAGTTTATAGCCTTTTATATCACCATGATAATCAACTAACGGGGAACCATTATAATCCATTTTGTAAGTTCCTTTCGTTTCTCCTTTCGGAATAGTGATTGATGCATTGCCGTCATACTTTCCCCCATCATTGTATGCTTCGTATGGAATCCTACAGTTGATACCTCTTTTTACGGGATAAGTTGTGGTGGCAGTAAAGACAGGATGGTTTAGGTAAAGTTCTCTCATAGAAATCATTACACGATTATCAATTCCATTTTGAGTAATACCAACCGTTAATGTTTTATTAGATCCCGGCTGTTTCAATACAATTTTTCCACTTCTAGGGGAAGAAGTATTGTCTTGGGCTACTACCGATAGAACATATATATCATATTACTACAACCACACCAAATGACCAAACTCAAAATAAATAATATGTTTCTCATTATTATTCGATTTTTATTACAACAATAAAGGCAGCGGTTTCACATTATGCCCCGCTGCCTTTTCTCATAAAACTCTATTATTTTCCAGCCAAACCATCAGCAAAACCTGCATAGGTCGGCTTGCGATTATAGTTCAAGTCCCAAAGTCCCACAGGTTCACCACCTCTCCAACCAGAATCGGTGGGACTATCGGTAGCACACCATTGCGTGATACCATACTGTTGGGCAACAGGAATAATCTCGAAGTACTTGGAAATAATGAAGCGATAGAATTCCGCCATTTTGAGGTGTTGCTCAAAAGTAACCTCCTCCGTCTTCAAAGCTGTACCGAAAGCTTTATCCACAATACCCATATCCAGCTCAGAAATCTTAATCAACTTGCCACTTTCTGCCAATATTTGGAACATCTTGACAATAGCATCTTCTTGAGCTTTCTGGTCTTCTTCTTTCAGCATATAGCTGACGTGCATCTGTGTACCGATACCATCAATTTTAGTTACACCATCAGCTTCCCATTTCTTAATCCAATGTACCAAGCTCTGTGCTTTCTTGTTGCCATCCCACCATGATTCCAGATTGTAGTCATTGACAAAGAGTTTCAACGGAGCAGTACCACCATTTTCCGCATAATACTTGCGGGAGGCAGCTACAACAATGCGTACGTAATCCACATTACCCAAATAATCTTGCCAATAGAAATTGTTCTTAGCATCCTCAGCAGAAACGTTGCTGGCAGACTGTAAAGTATAGAAACCTTCATCGTTACCACCACCGGAAATAGCTTCGTTCACTACATCCCATGCAGTTACATAACCACCGGTAGCTTTCATCATGCCTTCTACCCAATTGTTCATAGCCCAAGTTAGCGTGTCTTTCTTTTCTTCGGGAGTAAGTTCAATGCTTGTCTGATTAGAAGCATATCCCTCACCTTCAGCAGACAATGCATGATTGCAACCATTTCCCCTTGTCCACCCTTCAATTGACTGGTTTTCAAAATCAGTAGCATAAATATTCGACGTTCCATCTGAGAACACGACATTATCTATATAAATAGTTCCTACAAAATCACCAATATTAAAAGTAAACTTATCCACTTGTCCGTGCCCCGGCGTAAATGTCAAACTGACATCCGTCCATTCAGTACCAATATTAAAGCCACCAGGATACCCCTGAGCACCACCACTGGAAGACTGCGTAAATATGGTACAATTGTATGCTTCTGTTGCTTTGGCCTTGGCTGTAAAAGTATACGCCTTTCCTTCTGTCAACGGTACAGCAAATTGATACCACACTTGTGCCCCCCAATTATTGTCTTTCTTTTCCGTATTAGTCATAGTCAAGCAAAAGCCTGCATTATCGGTGCCTTCCTTACCTATTTCATAGGAATATGAACTCATCCAGCTCGGTCTTGTCCAACGAGATAAATCTTCAGTATCAAACGTACCGCCTTCAATAAGATTTTCGTCATCAGCAGAAGACAATGTCACATCGTCAAAACAAAGTTCTCCTTGAAACGTACCGAAACAGAAACGCAAACGATTGATAGGAATATTCGCTGTAAATGTTATAGAGGTTTCCTCCCATTTATTATCAGCTGAAAAAGAAGGCAAATATTGCGTATCACCATCAATAATACCAGGCCAAAAGTTATAATCCACGGCCGAAGTAGCCTTAGCCTTCATCGAAATCACATATTCCTTACCTACTACGAGAGGTTCAGCAAGATCATAATAAATTTCACGATCCCAAGGATTAGCCCCTGCTTCCGGCACTGCAATATGCAAAAACTTGTTGGACGCATTAGGATCAACAGGCAGAGGTATCGGAGCAACCAATCCGTTTAGATACTTGTTGTTCTGTTGTGCATGCCAAGCCAAAGTATGCCCATAAATGGTAAGACCATCGGCTTTAGCCGCAGAAACAAACTTCTCTACGGAACCAAAGTCCATCGACCCATCATTAGCCACGCACGAAGCGTATTTCATGGCATTGCCTGCCGTCATCTCATCGAAATTGGAGATGGCCATAGTACGCACCACTTCTCCTTTCAGAAAATCACTCGCCGACAGCGCAATTCCCAACTTAAAGTCGGGACTTGCACTTCGGTCTATATATGTTTTCAATGCATCGTAAGCATTGAGATATTCATATTGGGCTATACTTTCCGGCTTCTCAGTCTTGAAGTCAACGATTTGGTCATCGGCACAAGAGGCAAGCGACAGCAATAAGCCCAAGGATAATGAGTATTTTATTGTTTTCATTGTATAATCATTTATTAACATATTTCTTATTCTTTTCATCAATATGCAATCAAGGGTAACGATAAGTGGTAAATGTGAAACTCCTATCATTCACCACAGAAGACATAAAAATATAGATATTAAAATCTTTTTCATGATTGGATATTTTTAGTTATTATCCAACATTATGTCAATTGGTCGTTTAAACGTTTCCGTTCAATTGGCACGATACTTAGGGACAAAAGTTTCTATTTTGTTCGTTCCGCGCGTCTGCATCACCAAAGTATCTTTCGTGGCACACTTCCGAATGCCAAAGTCAACGGTATAGTCCAGATAAAGCGCATCGCGGTCTTTGTTTCCCCATGCTTTCTTTTCACCGTCCACCACGTATTTACCTGTCCCCGAAGCAGTCATTCCCGATGTCTCCGTAGTAATGGAACACTCACCCGCATCGTTGAATGTCAGCAACAAATCGCAGGCCAGCGTGGTTCCATCGGTCGATTTCGTGTTGACCGTGAAAACGGAGGTCGTGAGCGAACGGGTATCCAGCGAGTAAACCTCATCTTTCTCAATCGTCTCCGCATGACGCACCACAGTGGTTACAGAACCATTCTCGGTAATCTGATCTATGCCACGACGCAAATAGGAAGCCTGCCATGGATTCATGTACTTTACACAATAAAGCACATAGTCTTGAGGTAACACACTCCAATAATCCGAGTTGGGACGTGCCGGAGCATCACCTTCAATCAAAGGAGTACCTGTCAGGATGCGGTCGGCACCTGTCTGTTTCTTCATCACTACAGGAATCACATAATTATTGTTCAGTGCTTTTTCGTCAGCAAAGAAAGCATCGGTAAGCTGCACCTCCACATTTCCCCAGTGATCACCGTTGTATTTTATTTTATCACCCGCCAATGTATAATATGTAGAAGGCATGGGTAATACCGGTGAGCCGTCTTCAAAAAAGAGGTTATCACAAAGCGTATTGTCAACGGCAATGTCTATAGTGATATTTCTTCCACCGTATGCCCCTCCCATTGTGGCATAAATGGCACACTTATGTTGACGGTCAGCCGAATTATCTACCACCGGATCATTACCCAATACAATAGTACGCACCGGATATTGATAAGCAAAATAGACACTCACACCACCCTCATAATCGGGAAAAGAGTTGCTTGCATTCTCACATGAAGAGAAAGCAAATGACATGGCACTCCCCAATATTACAGATAATAATTTATAGATTTTCATTTCCATATTCTTTTTGCATTTTATAATTATATGATTACCATCCTTTGTTCTGTTGCAGATTACTCCACTTCAACATCTCACCATAAGGTATAGGTCCATAATTCATATACTCCTTATAGTTTCTATTTTCTACATCAATTACGGTATAGTTCAGACTTTCGCCCACTTTGTCAATCCGCATACCCTTAGCTGTTTCCGCCAATGGCATCTGCCAACGACGAATATCCCAAAAACGCTTATTTTCAAAACAAAGCTCAATGCGACGTTCGTTACGAATAAGTTGAGTCATCTTTTCCTTATCTCCCTTGATGCTCTCCAGATAAGCGTCGCCGTTATCGGTTCCTACACCACCACGAGCACGAATAGCCTTAACTACGTCATAAGCACTATAGGCGTTACTACCTTTGCCCATTGGTCCCCAAGCATCGTTGGCTGCTTCAGCATAAGCCAGGAATATTTCCGTATAACGGATACGAACAGGAATATGAAACTTGGCATTAAGTGAATTCGGATTGGCATTACAGTCTTCACGCAACAGCTTACGTAGATAGTAACCCGTACGGGTAGAGGTGCTCAATTGATTCAAATTATTATCTTGCTTGTTTTCTGCATCAGGATAAGTACCTGTAATAATAGCCTTTTCCTTAAATGTAGCTCCATTGAATAAAATGTATTTCGCTAAACGCGGATCACGATTTTCATAAGGAGCATTTTCCGAATAACCGCCGTTAGCCTTGTCTGCAACAGGATAACCGTTAGCCATAGGGAAAGCATCCACTAGATTTTGCGTAGGATTAATACGTCCGCTACCATAGAGCGTAGGAGGAAAGTTATTTTTCTCCAGCTGAATACCTATATCCCAATCTGCCGTTCCATTACTCTTATTTCCTCTCCAAAGGATTTCAGCAGGCACTTCTCCTGAACCAAGATTATCAAGATCACTCGTATTCATATACCAAGTGTTACCCGTCGGATCAAGACCAGCTACACCACCAATACGATTCAATACAGTAGCAGCATAGTTTGCGGCAGTTTCGGAAGTCACACCTGAAGCTTCCCGGTAAGCCGGACTTGCAGCAAGCAAAGCTACCTGTGCCTTTATGGCTTCAGCTATTCTGGCAGTAATACGTCCGCGTTGATAAGTTCCAAAAACAAGATTATAGTTACCCATCTTTGCACCGATTTCCTTATATCTTGCAGGTACTTCAGCATCACTTTTTATATTTTCGTAATCAACAGGCAATAAATCAACTGCTTTATTTAAGTCAGTAAATACCTGCTCTACACATGCACTGAAAGAAGCACGGGGCTGATTGAAGTCAGAATTGTTATCTTCCGGTTCCAGAAGTATCGGCACACCCAGTAACTGTCCGTCTGCCGTCCAACCTCCATGAGCCATCAAAAGATAGTAATAATTCAAAGCACGCAAGGCATATGCTTCTCCGCTGAGTTTGTCAATGAACATCCTGTTCGTCACCTCATTCTCAGCCCAACTTACCTGGTCTGCGATACCTAAAAATGTATTGAGGTATTGTATTGCCGCTTTACGGGCTTGCCACTGTTCCATAGGATTATTATTCGACGCCCATGAACCAAGAGCCATTTTTGAATAGCCACTCTCTTTATCATTGGTCACAGCATCGTCTGTAGCTACATCACTTACACTAGAATTGTCGTACGGCAGCATAGCGTATCCGTACCCCAAAAGTCCCACAGCATAATTAGGATCTGAAAGCATCTCCTCAACGCCGCGATTATTCTCCTTAGCAGGTTCGAACATATCCTCGCAAGCAGAGAAAGTCGCCAGTAATACTGTAGTTAATATAATATTTCTTAGTTTCATTTTTATCATAATTTTAGATTAGAATACAGCTTTCACACCAATATTATAGAATCTGCTTTGCGGAGCACTACCCACATTCATCTCCATGTGTTTACGTTCTTTCGAGATTGTCAGCAGATTTGCACCGCTTACGTAAGCAGATAATTCATTGATGAAAGTGTTACGTAAAATTCGTTTCGGCAGATCATAAGTAATCTGTACTTTCGCCAGATCGAAGCGGTCAGTTTTGTACAACCAATAATCTGAAGCACGGAAGTTATTACTTGCACTTCTAGCAGATAAACGGGGATAAGTAGCAGTAGCTGCTGTTTCTGGAGTCCAACGATTGCGGACTATGGCTGAGTATTTATCATCGCCATCCACCCAATAATATGAACTGTTTTTCAATCCATAAGCGCCGAAGTTACCGGTACCCAACACAAAGAGAGTCAAATTCTTCCATTTGGCAGTAAAATTGATACCGAGTGTAAAGGGCGCACCATACCAACCGCCTTTACCCAAGAAGACTTCATCTTTGTCATCAATTACATTATCTCCATTCTGATCTACATACTTGATGTCACCGGGTTGAACCGTACTACCCAGTTTTTTCTGTTCAGGACTACTCTCGATTTCTTCCTTACTCTGGAATAATCCGGCACTCTGAAGTCCCCAGATACCATCAACAGCTTTTCCCTCACGATAACGATAGGCATCATCATAGATTTCATCACGCTTGGTAACCTTAGTATCGTAATATGTGCCTGCCACACCCAAGGACAAGTCTACATCTCCAAAACGCTTGTTAGCATTTATATTGAAATCAAAGCCTACACGCTTGTTGTTGTTATAGTTCAACACAGCCATAAACGATGCTGCCGGATATCCGGTATTCAAATGTGACGGATAAAAAGTAGGTTCTTTGATCAAATATCCCTCCATAGAGTTGATGAAGAATGAAGCATCGGCTGTAATCAATCTATTCCAAAGCGAAGTTTTCAGGTTTACAGAGAACTCTTTGCGCTTGATAAACGAAAGATCATTGTTCTGCCCTCTGGTAGAAATAGTATATTTACCGGCCGGACCGTCATACCATGCATAACCATCGTTTTGAGTCCATACTGATTCATAGAGATAAAACTCTTTATCACCCATTACCAAATCAATGTCTTGATTGAGGATACTACCCGATACGCTCAACAATAAATCATCTACCACAGGAGAATCCTTCAGAAAGTTTTCACCGCTTAAACGCCAGCCCAACGTCACCGAAGGAGAGAGAGCCTGACGATGTCCTTTAGCCAGCTTAGCCGAATGGATCAACGCCGCACCAAAATCTGCATAATAGCGTTGCTGATAGTTATAGCCCGCCTGTAATGCCAAATTAGCATTGCTGATACGATGATACTGTGCAGAAACTGTCTGCTGGTAACCATTGGCTATAAGCATAGCTGATACATTATGATACTTATTGAAAGTATTCTGATAATTGAACTGTCCAGAAAATGCAATCGTTTGCTTATCTGTACTTCCACCCACATTCTGGGTGCCCGGCTTTTCATCATTTCCCTCCTTGCTGAGCGCTACTATAACATCTTTACCACCATAGTTGGCCCAAGTAGGAACAAATACTGCATATTTATTATCAAAAGAAGTGGAGTAAGAAGTGGCATAATCTACAGCAAACATAGCATTGAATGAGAGTCCCTTCAGAACTTGATTAAGATCTACATTCACACCGGCATCAAACTGGAACTGACGGCTCGTCCACTTACTGCTTCCGGCTGCATAACAGTCTGCAAAAGCATTGGTAGCATTAGCCTGTGTACCAGCCAAGAAATACTTTCCATCAATAATATTGGAGGTAGTACTCAGCAGTTCCCAAGCAGCTGTAGCATTGGGATCAATCATATCCAGCGGGATGAGCGGAGCACCTTTTTCAGGGAAATTAGGACGCGCAGTCGATGCAACGTTCCAATAATTACCTTTTGCACTTTTCGAGTCGTAGAATGTGGCATTGGCGTTGATGTAGGCATTAATAAAACTATTGATATTTACGTCTACATTACCACGTACGTTGAAACGGTCCGTCCTATTATTTTTGGACTCACCAAAGTCAAGAAAATCACCGTTGCTATAATAACTCACATTACTATAAAAACGCGCACGCTTACCGCCGCCAGTAATCTCAGCAGTTACTTCCGAACGATTATATGCCTTTTTTACATAATCAGAAGAATAATAATTTATATTCGTATAACGATATGGATTCAATCCTGAACCATGATTATAAATATCTTCGGCCGTATAACGGAGTTTCGCAGTAGGATCATCATTCAAGAGGGCCTCATTGTAAAGGGTCATGTACTCAGCCGAACCTAAGTATTCAGGAAAAGCCTTCGCTACATGAAATCCGGTATTAGCTCTGACACTAACGTTCAACCCCTCTACATTACCGCGTTTTGTAGTGATTACCACCGCACCTTTAGCAGCTTTACTACCATAAAGAACCACAGCCTGGGCACCTTTCAAAAATGAAATCTGTGCTATTTCAGACGGCATAACATTGTTTGCATCACGAGGCACACCATCTACCAAAACCAAATAACCGGCATTGTCACCATCCATTCCCCACAATGAGTTACCATTCCAACCGCCTACATAGCCCTGCATATTATCCAGGCTGTAAGTATTATAATTCTTCTTCGTAAGTTCTTCCACATTGACTACAGAAACACCACCCAAAAGGTCTTTTTGAGCTACCTTACGAAAAGCGACCTGTACCATCGGGTCTTTTTCGTTTGCCAATGAATCGGTCTCATTCCAGTCTGTGGCCTGCGCACTGACAAACATCGGAGAAACAGCCAGCATAGCACAAAGAATGAATTTTGTTTGTATATATTTCATTGTTTATTCATTTATTATTAAACATACTTTTTAGTCCACGATTACCAGCCGGGATTCTGTCCGAACTCAGGATAAAGATAAACATCGTTATCGGGCAAGGGGAACCAATAATGCTTCGTACCGTATATGCGTTTCAAAATCAGCTCGTGACGGTAGTTAGCCACTTCAGCTTCCGCAGGGTCATTATTTCTATAGAAATCCGCACTCTCCACCCGATCGAATTCTACAGAATACTTCTCGGTATAAGGTGACTCGGTCAGCAACAGCCAACGTTGCAGGTCATTGAAGCGGAAACCTTCCATAGAAAGTTCAACCGCACGTTCACGACGAATCTCGTCCATAAACTTCTTGTTATCTGCAATATAGGATGAATGTACTCCCTCAGCACCACAACGGGTACGAATCTTATTGATTGCATCAAGTGAAGTAAGCGTACAATTATCAGACTTGGCAGATGCGCCACCAAAAGCAGCACAGCTCTCAGCATACATCAAGTATATATCCGCCAAACGCATATAAGGCAAGTAGGTATGCAAGTTACTACCCCAGTCATATTCCCTATCGCCTTCATTACAAGTATGGGGAACAAACTTCTGGAAAAAATAACCGGTACGGCTGCCAAGATCTGCCGAACGCATATCTGCACCTGTAGAAAGGTCACAATAAGCATAAGGTTTTTGTACATCGGACAATTTATCCTCTGCCAATACAAAATGGAAACCGTCAAATATGATATCGTGATAGAAGCGCGGATCTCTGTTCTTAAAAGGATGTCTCTCATCAAAGCCGGATTGCGGATCGTCAAGAGGAAGCCCATTAGCCATACCATACATTTCTACAAGATTGGCTGTAGGCAAGTGTATAATCTTGTCATGATCAACAATCCCTGCAACCTTCGGTCCCCATATTTTCGACATATTCCAGTTACTGTTATTAGCATTACCATCATTATTGCCAGAAGGTCCACGGAATATAGCCTCGACCGAACCGGGCATTAACCAATTCTGACGACGAGTATAGAAAATATCGGAGTAACAAGTTTGGGTACCTTTTGCCTTCTCATGATCATAAACATTACTATAATTAAACTCTGCAAGCGCATATTGAGTCTGCCCACTCTCTACCAAAACCAGCAGTTCGCCAAATGCCTGTGCGGCCTTCTTACAATAAGCTTCATCATAGTTATAAGTCTGAGCCCCTCCCAACTGTGCACCGTTCTTCATCAGGGGACTTCCTGCCCATAGATAATTCTTTCCTAAATAGCCCAGTGCCATAATTTTATTAATACGTAGTTGATTCTTACCATCTGTAGCCTTACCCGCATTGGTCTTATCCCAATCCACCGGTAATAGATCGGCAGCACGACGGAAATCCTCCGCAGCTTTATCAGCACACTCCTGATAAGTCAATCGCGGCAAATTCAACTCTTGCGTAGCATCAAAGGCCTGGTCAATATAAGGCAATCCTCCCCAATAAGTCATCAGTTCAAAATGCCACCATGCACGAAAAAAATAAAGTTGACCGGCAATCATATCTTTTTCCTCCTGTGTACCTACCATTTTATCCAAATTAGCAAGACCTACATTAGCTTTACGGATACAATACCAAGAGTGTGGCCACAAAGAATGGTCAAATGAATTCATAGAAGTAGGATTACTGGAACTTCTGTATAACCAACACTGACCATTGCTTTGCCAAGCACGAAAATTGCCCAAATCGGCCTGATGCGTCATGTGCCCATCTCCCATGGAATTGAAGAGTTCATCATCACCCCAGTTCCAAGAAGTACAATAGTTACACTTCTCCTTATCGGGAATACAATTATATATTTCTTCTATGAATCCCTGAAAATTACGGAAATTCTTGAACGCATCTTCTTCGGAAACAGTCGATTCAGGACTCTTATCCAAATAGTCCTCGCAGGACGTCATGCCCAATCCTACTGCCAGCGACAACAGACCTGAACATAAAAGAGTCTTATATGTATATTTCATCTTATTCATTATTATAATGTAAATTTAATACCTAAGTTATAACGTTTCACTGTAGGGTAAGCTCCCAGATAACCGGCTCCGGAAAGGTTAGCTTCACGGTCATCCGGCATACGAGTCCATAACCATAGGTTATTACCATTGACATAAATCTTCAGGTTACTTAATCCAATTCTCTTGATCCAGCCTTTATTCCAAGTATAAGCCAGTTCAACGTTCTTCAAACGAATGTAAGAACCGTCATAAAGAGATTGGGTTCCGCCGTTATAGCTCGGAGTAGAATTCCAGCGAGGTACTACCACATCGGCATTAGGAGTATTTTTTGACCACCATGTACCAGTGTCAAACACAGTGTTCAGTTTACTGCCAAAACTAGTAAGGCCCACATCACGGGTGACATTGGTCACACCATAGAATTGTGCAAATGCACTGAATCCTTTCCATTCGAAACCTATGGTAGCATTAAATGTATTTTCGGGCTGGCTAGTGTAACCATAAGGAGCCTGATCTTTGTTATCCACCACACCGTCGCCATTAAAATCGACAATGTAGTAGTCGCCCACCAGTTTTTGAGAATCATTAGCATCATGAGCAGGGCTACCATACAATTGGTCATAGTTTTGAATGTATCCTGCATCAATATAAGAAGTATATTGACCTACCCCGAAACCGGCTGCTTTCTGATAGGCAGGACGCATAGCCTGGTCATCTTTCACCAATACCTTATTCTTAGCATGCGTCATACTGAAGTTACCCCAAACACGCCAGTCATTACCAAATGTCTTATTTACACGTAATTCCAATTCATATCCATTCGTACGGATCTTACCTTTATTAATAGAAGGTGGAGTTCCTCCGAAATAAGAGGGAATGGAACGGTCTCCACCATAAACAAATATATTAGAACGTTCGTCACGGAAGAATTCCAAACTACCAGCCAGCATTCCTTCAAAAAGCGAATAGTCAACGCCAATATTCAACTTTTTCACAACTTCCCATTGAATATCTTTATTACCAATAGCAGCCTCACGATACCATGTATAAATACTTTGCGTCTGATTAAGGTCTATCCGAGAGTTTCCGCCATAAGCCCACTGATTCATGTACAACCATCGACGACTTGAATCAAACGGATCAGGTCCTAACTGGTCGGAACCAATTTCACCATAAGAGGCACGGACTTTCAACATATCGATAATCTTCTTTTCACGAAAAAACTTCATAAAAGGTTCTTCACTGATCATCCAACCGATAGCACCTGAATTAAAAAATGCGAAACGATTTTCCGGACTGAACTTTTCAGAACCATTGTAAGCACCGTTGTATTCGATGAAATAACGGTCGGCATAGTTATAAGTAACACGGAAAGCCCAGTCTTCGCGATAGGTAGGCATCACACTGCCTCGCGCATTTTCCTGACGGCTGAATAATCCCATAGCTGTAGCTCTGTGCTTGCCAAAACTACGTACCCAGTTCAATTGCGCCTGATAATAAAGATTACGTACCGTTTGACTATTATCCACTGCACCGGGAGAAGTACTCCAATTAACCCCTTGCGTCCAGTCAAAACCATTATTTGTGTCGTATGACTCTTTATATCTCACCTGACCGGTATCCGGATCAATCCATTTACGCTGCGCACTATTATTCAAGTCATTGATACCACGATTGTTTTCAACAAATATATTATCCCATGAAACAGTGGCCCGGGCAGAAAGCCCTTTGGTTATAAACTTCAAATCTTGCTCCAGTGTAAAGTCGGTATTGATACGGGTTGTTGTGAGCTGCATCGTACCACCCAAAGAAATATTCTCTGCTGAGTTCGTGGTATTTGAAACAAGTGGATACATTCCCCAGCTACCATCAGAATACTGCGGTAAAAATACGTCTGGTGCAATATTGTATGCACCCGACCACTGCTGCCCAATCTGCCATTCCGAATTACCCGTATTACTCCATGGAGCCTTACGAATAGAATTAGATCCCGCAAGATTCATCTTCAGTACAGTAGTTTTCGTTATATTGAAGTCCAGATTACTACGCACATTGATACGATCGTATCCATAACCGGAGTTATAGTCACGACCATTGTCATAAATTCTAAAGAGGTCACCCTCATGTACATAATCGGCTGAAGCAAAGTACTTCACAAATTTGGTACCACCGCTAATATTAAGGTTAGCATTGTAAGACATCGTGTTATCTTTAAACAGAGCTTTCTGCCAATCCACATTAGGATAACGTTCTCGCTGCTCAAGGGTGGTCTGATTGCGATAATTATTGATGAACGATTGAGAACGAATATATTCCCATGAATCGGGCCTCAGAGCCAATTCATGTTCAATGGCTGTATTACGAAACATCAAAGCATCGTAAGAATCATACTTGTTGGGAAGTTTAGAGGGAGCTTTTAGAGTTGCATTGAAGCCTACATCAATCTTCGCACTACCCTCAGCACCACGTTTTGTGGTTACAAGAATTAGACCATTGGCACCCTTCACACCGTAAACGGCAGTTGCGGATGCATCTTTCAAGACTGAAATAGATTGTACAGAACTGATATCCACTGAACTCATAGGGCGTTCAATACCATCAACCAATACAAGCGGATCTTCATTATTATTCCAAGAACTTGCACCGCGAATCGTTATTTTAGGTTCTTCTGCACCTGGCATACCTGTACCTGTGGTAGTAACCACACCCGGCAAATTACCTGTCAGCGCCGCACCAATATCACTGATACCAGCTGCCCGCTCCAGTACTTTACCTGTAGTTTGGGTGATAGCACCTACTACACTGGCTTTCTTCTGCTGGCCATATCCTACCACAACGACCTCTTCCAGCTGTTGTGAGTCATCTTCCAGAGTGACCTTTAAAATCTTTTGACTTGCAATTTTGACTTCCTGCGATTTCATTCCTATGAATGAGACCACAAGAGTTACTTTGTCATTAGGAACAGCCAACGTGAAATTTCCATCTATATCTGATATCGTACCTATTGAAGTATTGTTTTTTACAACGATGGAAGCCCCAATCACCGTTTCGCCATTTCCATCGACGACTGTTCCTCTCACTGTTACTCCATTCTGTGCTAAAGTCGGCAAACAACTCAATAGCAACAAAAGAATCAAGTAAGGAATCTTTTGAATTTGTTTTGTTACATTTTTCATTACCATTAGTTTAAGATATTAATAACTACATTCTCTCCATTACATTAGCTATTTAGAAATAGCATTAACTGTCATCATACATGCATTTCATAATTACATTGGTCTTTTAAGATTAATAATTCCAGCGATTAGTATTTGCAATATTTTACATCTATTCACATTTTTAATTGTATAATAAGTTAGAAATATATCATTATCAACCACCTCGGTTATCAAAACCTCTCTCTTCTTGGCAGCAAATGTATCCAACAAAAACGAAACAATTTACACATTCATGCTACACGTTTTTTTGACGGTATTACATCTTTCTTTTCAATGTTACATTTTTCTTTGAAAGCATTACAGAATATTCAATAAAACATTTATTATCAAACAATTAAACACAAATTAAAATCTTATAGACACAGAGGATATTTTCCTAAAAATTCAGCCTTTCAGAATACTTTGAAACAGGTAAAAAAGAGTTCAAAAAACAGAAGAAAAAACGATTTGTAACGCACCGCAAAAGATATGTAACCCATCTGTTAGAAGCGAAAAAACTCTCTTGCCCGATTCATTTAGCAAAAGAGCAATTAACACATTTAAAGAAATGGATAAAAAAACACGGTTATCTAATATAGATAACCGTGCACCTTTACTGTAAATTACAGATTAAAACCGGGCGATTAGTAAACCCATAAAATCCCTATCTACTTTACTATATTCATTTGAAACGGCGAAGCCGGAAGCCCTGCCTTATTCTTCAGGTTAGCCTCCTGTGGATTATCATCCCAAGCGTAACGAACCTTTATAGGCTGAGTAATGCCTTCAAACCATCACTTTATTGCCTTCTATAGCAGCCTTTGCCCATTTAAAACATCCGTTTGCTCCTGCCAGTGCAAAACCTTTCAATTGGGTTACAGGCATTAAATCATTCGTTCCTTAAAAGAGAGAATGATCTTTCCTCCTTCAACAGATACAGATGTACATTATGGACCGCTATGAACTATATCTTTATGACCATATACCTTCTTTTTAACCTGAAGTACCACTCTTCTTGCCAGTTCTTTCTTATTTAACGGATGAATATCATTCCACTCTCCCAAGTCTATTGCTACGACTAAAGAAGTATTAGGCTCAAGGTCACTTGCCGTTGAGCCTCTCGCATACCCGCCCAACTACTCTCTACAGGCTGCGGATGCGTCTGCATAAAATTGGGTAGCTGCATAATAAAGAACGGGAGATTTTCATCTGCAAACTTCACTTGCCAATCTTCTATCATCGCAGTCAATAAAGCCTCATATTCACTTGAACGCCCTGCATTCGTCTTGCCTTAATACCACAAAACTCCTTTAAAATGCAGATTTCGTAAAGGAGAAATCATGGAATTATACATGCCAGTCGGAATATTCTGAAAAGACACCATTCACATACACAGAGTCAGCATTCACCATACAACCCAAACGCAATATGGCATCTTTATCAGCTTGCTCAGCCGTAAGACGAATATCCTGACGGAACCAATGTGAGCCACTTACCGGATAACCATTTTTAGTGCCCAATTGATAGGAAAACATATTCACTTCCTCCCAATCGGAATCATCCAATTCCGGTTCATACCACTTGACCGGAGCATGAAGTCCTTCATCCCCTTTATACAAAGAGAGATTCCAAAACCTCGACATCATACCACCTGGTTTATTCATTAAAATCTTATATTCGTCAGAGTTATAAATATCCCTTTCACGCAAATTCTTTGGGAATTCCTGTAGAGCATCCTCACTCATCCAAGCCTCAATAGAACTTCCGCCCCAACTTGAATTAATAATCCTGACAGGAACTTTCGTCTCATTATACATCTCTATAGCAAAAAATAAGGTAGTGCGGTATAAGATTTATACAGACCTATACTACCAATAAAGTAAATTTATATCTCATAATATTGTAATTTTCAACATTCCTACTCTTTTATCAAACTTTCAGGCGCTCCCAGAAAAGAAGGCTTCAAACCTCCCATGTCAATCATTATTTTCTGCATAACAAGTGCCGGATCAAGCGGACGGATACGTAAAGTATGCCTTCCTTTCTTATCAAGTAAGTGTTTGGTTTGAGTAGTAATAATGTGATCTGCCTGCAACTTACCAAGCTCACCTTTATAATCACTGTTGATATTGACTATTTGTTCTTCCCCACCATCCAAACTGACCGCATAACGCAATCCTTTATAATCATTGAAATTCAAAGTTGAAGAAAAACGAACGATAACCGTAGCATCCCCACTTTTTTCCGTTTCAAAATCATATTCCACATACATATCTGCTCCCGGAACGGCTGTGGTAGGTAAAGTAGTGACTGCAGACAACGTACGTCCCAGATTTGGAATTGTAACCCAACTAGCAGATGTACTGTTAGCTGAACGGGTATAATGTTCCGCTTCAATAGATACATATCCATCCTTTTCTACAAATACAGGTGGTGCAGGGGCAATACGAGGTTCCGGAACAAAAGTAACTTTAGGCATAATATTATGTTTCGGATCGTTCCAGGATTTATATCCAATATGTGTCTGATCCATGATATGATTCCATTTGCCACCATACATTATATGGTTATAGTGATAAGTCAATACAGAATCACGTTCAAAACACGCACGTGCCTTGTCAGCCCATTTATTGGCTTGCACATCATTGGCCTCTGCCAGTTTACGATTCATCGCTACGGCATAATACATATCATATAGGTTGGAGCATGCTTGTATCGGGAAAAGCACCAGTTGGTCAAAAGCATCCCGATACTCAGCAGGCATCAGATAATAGAGTTTCAGGGCATCCAGACATAATGCGGCATACTCATCTTTTACACTTTGCCATTCATTATAATTTTCCAGGCTGTAAGTCCTGTCATCCAACATTTCCGGAGTCACCCTACGATTGTATTTAGTATAAGTATCAATCAGACGAGCTGCTTCTTCGGCATAGTTTCCACCAAACTGCTGACGACAGAAATCTACTGTATGCTGAAACAGATTATTTTCGTTGAAACGTTCCGGATTCCAGGCCATATCCAGGAAGAAGGTGATCGGATACTCCATTGGTTTCAGATCGCCCACATTCACCACCCACAATTCACGTACACCATAGTCATAGGTCAGAGCCATCTGTTCCCATGTACGCTGTATCTGGGTGATATTTATCCATTTAGAGTTGCGGGGAGCTCCTACATAATCGAAATGATAATACATGCCATACCCACCCTTGCGAGGCTTAGCTTTCAAGTCGGGTAATTTACGTACATTCCCCCAGTTATCATCACAGAGCAGTAGTGTTACGTCATCAGGTACTCGCATACCTTTATCATAATAATCCTGTACTTCCTTATAAAGTGCCCACACCTGTGGAGTTTCTTTCGCCTTCTTACCAGTAACTTTCTCTATAATCTTCCGCTGATCTTTCACTATATTCTGTAACAGGGAAATATTTGCATCTTCACTCATCGGTTCATCACCATCACCACGCATAGCAAGGGTTATCACTGCTTCCCAATCTTTACAGCGTTCCATACCTTTCTGCCAGAAGTCACGTAATACGGCAGCATTTGTGTTATAGTTCCATTCCCCTGTTCCACGACGTTTCCAGTCTTTCTGAGCCTGTCCCATCGGTTCATGGTGAGAGGTACTCATCACAATTCCCATTTCATTGGCCAACGGGCCATTCATCGGATCATCATCATAGAAGGCACTGTTCCACATAGCAGGCCACATAAAGTTTCCTTTCAGGCGAAGCACCAATTCGAATACTGTTTCATAGAATTTACTGTTAAAACCACCGAAAGTAGCACTGGCCCATCCACCCAAAGAAGGCCATTCATCATTCAGGAAAATACCGCGATACTTCACAGCAGGCTCACCATCCGTATAAGTTCCTTCCTTGATAGATATAACATCATGTTTTTCTACCGGCACATCTGCCCAGAAATACCAAGGAGATACCCCCATCTGCCGGGCAAGTTCATAAATGCCATAAATAGTACCACGTTTATCACTACCGGCAATCACCACCGCTTCTTCTACTCCATCTATGGGATTCTTCACAGTCTGTAGAATATACTTCTCACGCTTACCCTGCAAATCAGCCGCATTGATCTTCCCTGACTGCAACAGTTGTTTAATCCAAGAACTATTTTCTATAGAACCGACAATCAGCATACGCTTCCCGTATGCAGAGTAAATAATTTCAGGTGTCTCCCCCGTTACCTTACCCGCATCTGTCTGCAAATTTACTACGGCACGCACTACACCTTTATCTTCCTGCGGATCTATCAATATGGGATAAGCTTTTCCCTGCTGTATCCAGACAAAACCACTCCCCTCATTCGCTACAAACCGTTCTGCTGCAGATAATGGCTGTAATAGCACTAAACTCATCAAGCAATAGATAACCCAACTAATTTTTGTTTTCATGGTATGATACTTTTTAATTAATTTCTGTCTTGTACAAAAATAGTCTATTACAATATATTTTCTTGTTCCGCATGTTCCCACTTACTATAGTCAATGTTACATCCGGCATTTTCATGTTACATAAATTTCTATTCATGTAACATCTGCCCTGCAAACAACCATAATTACAAAAAACAATCTACATTTTGTGATTTTCCTCGTTCTTCTCTGACAAATATAGCAAGAAACAATTTTAATATTCATAAACATGAAACATCTATTTCGTAATTTATTGATTATAGCATTTGTCGTATGCTGTAATTTGCAACAGGCTCTTGCACAACAGATGCCTCCTATTCCCATCGATTCGAATGTACGCATCGGAAAACTGGACAACGGCCTAACTTACTATATCCGCAAAAACAATCTCCCCGCCGAACGGGCAGACTTTTATATCGCTCAGAAAGTAGGTTCCATCCAGGAAGAAGAGAACCAACGCGGTCTGGCACACTTCCTCGAACACATGTGCTTTAACGGAACTACACACTTCCCGGACGATGCCCTGAAACAATATCTGGAACGCATCGGGGTTAAGTTCGGTGAAAACCTGAATGCCTACACTGCAGTAGATGAAACCGTATATAATATTTCGAATGTACCTGTCAATACTCCGGGTGCCATCGATTCTTGTTTATTAATTCTGCACGACTGGAGCAATGACCTGACCCTGGACCCTAAAGAGATTGATAAAGAGCGTGGCGTCATCAACGAAGAATGGCGTACACGCATGAGTGCAATGCAACGTTTCCAGGAAAAGTTGCTTCCTGCTATGTTTGCCGGCACCAAGTATGCCACTTGTTTCCCCATCGGAACGATGGATGTAGTGATGAACTTCAAGCCGCAGACACTAAGAGATTATTATGAAAAATGGTATCGTCCCGACTTGCAAGGCATTGTTGTGGTGGGAGACGTAGATGTAGATGCCATCGAAGCACAGATCAAGAAACTGTTCGCCGATATCCCCGCACAACCCAATGCCGCCAAACGCGAATATTATCCGGTAAATGATAATAAAGAGCCGATTGTGCTGATTGCCCGGGATAAGGAACAGCCACACATCCAGGCTATCATCTTTAACAAACACGAAGCAACTCCCGACTCGGAGAAAGGAAATATGGATTATTTGATACAGGACTATGCCATCGACCTCATCAATAACATGCTGAATGCACGACTGAACGAACTGCTTCAGGCTGCCAACCCTCCGTATATCTACGCAGGAACCTATGATGGAGATTTCTTCGTTGCAAAAACCAAACAAGCCTTTACCGGCATCGTTGTTTGCAAAGAAGATGCAGTGGAAAACGGTATCACCACCTTGGTCCGCGAAATGGAACGTGCACGCCAGTTCGGTTTCACCGAAAGCGAATACCAACGTGCCCGTGCCGAGTATCTGCGCAATATGGAATCTGACTACAACGAACGTGATACACGTAGGAACGAGGAATATATTGATGAATATGTACGCCACTTCCTCGACAACGAACCCATACCGGGCATTGAAAACGAGTATGCCATCATCAACCAGATAGCTCCCGCCATCCCCGTACAAGCTCTGAATCAGATGATGCAAATGTTGATAACAGATACCAACCAGGTAGTCGCCATTTTCGCCCCGGAAAAGGAAGGTCTGAAGATGCCGACAGAAGAAGCTATCAAAAAGATCCTGCAAGATGTAAAAGCTGAGAAATTGAGCCCATATGAGGATAAAGTCTCCGACGAACCTCTGATAAAAGAAGCTCCGAAAGGTGGAAAAATCATTTCCGAACAAAAAGACGACGTATTCGGTACTACCATGCTGACACTGTCTAACGGAGTCAAAGTAATCATCAAGAAAACTGATTTCAAAGCAGATGAAATTACCATGAAGGGAGTAAGTTTGGGTGGCAGTTCATTATTTCCTAACTCAGAAATCATCAATATCAACGGACTGGATGCAGTATCTGTAGGTGGTCTGGGTAACTTTAGCGCTGTAGACCTGGAAAAAGTACTGGCAGGCAAAAGAGCCTCTGTCGGTTATGGTATCGGTGATAAGACAGAAACCGTGAATGGTTACTGCTCGCCGAAAGACTTTGAAACAATGATGCAACTCACCTATCTGACATTCACTGCTCCGCGCCGTGATGATGAAGCTTTTGCATCCTATAAGAACCGCAACAAAGCAGCATTACTGAACCAAGAAATGAACCCGAACGTTGCCTTTAGCGACAGTATTACCTTTGCATTGCAAATGGGACATCCCCGTACCATCCGCATGAAAGCCGATATGATAGACAAGATGGATTATGATAAAATCCTTGCAATGTACCAAGACCGTTACAAGGACGCCAGTGACTTTACATTCATCCTTGTGGGCAATGTAGACGTTGAAAGTATGAAACCACTCATAGCCGAATATCTTGGAGCATTGCCTGCCATCGACCGTAAGGAATCATTCAAAGACAATAAGATTGAATACCGCAAAGGTGTATATAAGAATGAGTTCGTCCGTGAACAGGAAACAGCTAAAGCCTCTAACTTTGTCAGTTTCATCGGTACGTGCAAATATAATTTAAAGAATTCCATTCTGCAGGACATGACTTGCCAGATTATGGATTTAGTTTATACCGAGAAAGTACGCGAAGATGAAGGTGGAACTTATGGGGTATATGTAGGCGGCAATCTCTCCAAATATCCGAAGGAAATAGCCGGAATACAAATAGTTTTCGATACAGCACCTTCTAAGAGAGAGAAACTGATGAAAATCATCTTTGCCGAAATAGAGCATATATCCAAAGAGGGGCCGTCTCAAGCCAATCTTAATAAGGTAAAGGAGTTTATGCTGAAGAAGCATGCCGAAGACCTGAAAGAAAACAGCTACTGGATGGGAAGCATTGACGAATATCTGTTTACCGGAATGAACCCGATAAAAAACTACGAACAAACAGTCAATAGCATCACAGCTAAAGATATTCAGAAGTTTGCCGATGACTTGTTCAAACAGAAAAATGAAGTAGAAGTTTCAATGATTAGTCCGGATAAATAATAATAATATATAGTAGTAATAAAGAAAGGCTG
>USSR01000026.1 GCA_900557355.1 uncultured Bacteroides sp. | reverse complement strand
CTTCAGGTTACCGATCATGCAGAGCCAGGCAGCGTGTTCGGTTTGCTGGAAATTGAGGACGTAGTCGTTTGGTTCAATGGGTTCCAGGCAAAATACTTCAATCAGAGCACCGGTATCTTTGCGGAAGTGCAGTCGTGCCTGTATTACTTTTGTGTTATTGAATATCATCAGACTCCCTGTCGGCAGATAGGATGAAAGTGAAGTGAAGCGATCTTCGGAAACTTTGCCGTGACGGTAGACCAGGAGTTTGGACTGATCGCGTACTGGCAGAGGAAATTTGGCAATACGCTCATCCGGTAATGGATAATTGAATTCGCTGATACGGATATGTTTTGGATCTTCTTTCATGATAAACTTCTTTACGGGTTGCAAAGGTACGGATATTTATCGTCTTTTTTCTATCTTTTTTTATTGAGTTGCCGTATCTTTGTAGAACGATTGTTTGTTTAAGCAACTTCAATCATAAATTGTAAATAGCTAAATTGTAAATAATATGATGAAAATTGGTGATAAAGTACGTTTCCTCAATGAAATCGGCGGAGGAATCGTGAAAGGATTCAGGGGGAAGGATATTGTATTGGTGGAAGATGCCGATGGCTTTGATATTCCGATGCCCATGCGTGAGTGCGTAGTAATTGATACGGATGATTATAATATGACCCGGCCGGTGCCGAAAGCAACTCCGAAGAAAGCGGAGGAGAAGCCGGTACGTTCTTCTATTTCTCACTCGGTTCAGGAAGAAAGTGAGATGCAGCGCTTGTCCAAACCGCAGGTATCTGTTTACCGTCAGCCGGAAATGCGTGGTGGAGATATTCTAAATGTTTTTCTGGCTTTTGTACCGGAAGATATTAAGGCTGTCAGTACTACTCCTTTTGAATCTTATCTGGTGAATGATAGTAATTACTATCTGTATTACACTTACCTCTGTGCAGAAGGAAAAGCATGGAATGTCCGTTCCAATGGAATAGTAGAGCCGAATACGAAGTTGCTGCTGGAGGAATTTGAGAAGGTGGAGCTGAATGACCGTGAACATGTTGCAGTACAGTTCATCGCTTTTAAAGAGGATCGCTCTTTTGCTTTGAAGCCGGCAGTCAGTGTGGAACTTCGCATAGATACGGTGAAGTTTTATAAGCTACACACATTCCAGGAATCAGAATTCTTTGAGACACCTGCACTGATTTATGATATAGTGAAAGATGATGTTCCCGCCAAACAAGTGTATGTATCAGCTGAAGATTTACAGTCTGCTTTGCTGCAAAAGAAAACTGAAGATAAACCAAAGTCCCAGCCAATTGTGAAGCGTGGTGGACAAAATGCTATCATCGAGATCGATTTACATATCGGAGAACTGCTGGACGATATTAAAGGAATGAGTAACAGCGAAATATTGAATTACCAACTGGACAAATTCCGGGAAGTTCTGGAACAATATAAGAATAAACGTGAACAGCGCATTGTTTTTATTCACGGTAAAGGTGACGGTGTGTTGCGCAAAGCATTGCTGGAAGAACTGAAACGTAAATATCCGAATTTCCGGCATCAGGATGCTTCTTTCCAGGAATATGGTTTCGGAGCGACGATGGTGACGATAAAATAGTTACAGGTTACGAGCTACAGGCTACAAGTAGCTGCGCTTTCATTCCGAAAGGCACTTGTTACTTGTAGCTCGTAGCTTCGTAGCTCTTATATCTTCCTCTTTCCCAAAGGAATAGAAAGTCCGATGAAAGCATTTACATGTTTGGAATTATTTCCGAAGAACATATAGTCAGTACCCAGCATCAAAGGACCTACCTTGAAAGCAAAGCCGAATGTTTCACCACCTTGAAGCATGGAGTAACTTAATGTAGCGTTGATTAAAGTGTTCGGACGATAATTGGCGGATAAAGTCAATTCGGAATATGTCTTTAACTGTCCGAAGCGGGTAGTTGATAATAATCCTACTCCCAGTTTATTATTCAGGAATCCGTATTCTCCTCCTAAAACCATAGTCGGGGATAAAGAAGTGGTGCGGGATTTATTCTCCTTCTTCTGCAAACCGTATAATTCAAAGTCCAGTACATCAGTAGATTCACTGTAATTATCTTTATCAATAGCGATATCTTTGTTTGATTCGGCTATCTGGGTGCTTGATTTACCCCAAGAGATAAAACCTAAGTCGAGGATGGCAGCAGAGAACGTAAGGTTCTTCATCACTTGATAGCTTGCTCCCAGATCTAAGCCTGCTCCGTATCCACTGATACCGAAATTATTGTAGTCTAGATCTGTGATGTATCCATTTTCTTCTTCCAAGTCCAGACCTTTAGCAGAAGCTTCCAGATAAGCATCTGATTTTAGTTGGAATTCGGAGTCTAATCCTGTTTCTTTACCAGACATATAAAGTTGGTTGATCTTCAGATTCAAATTTCCGGCACCTAACAATAGTTTGGCTTTACCACCTATAGTCAGACGGTCGTTTATGGCACGTGAATAGCCTGCTCCAACTTCTATATAAGAGTTCAGGCGCAGTTTCTCATTCTGAATATTAAAGGTTCTACCGCTTCCCCAAGTAAAATCTTCCGCATCTGTAGCACGCAGATATTCGAACATGGTTTTAGGAATAGTTGCATCCACATCTACACGTGCTCCTACATTGAATGACCAGAATCCCTTGCCTCTATAGAATCCGAAAGAGATGACATCCGTATTAAGATTGATGTTCAGCTCATTCATTCCTTTCAGGCGGTTGTAGAACTTATCATTGTTGTAAAACTCTCCGTCGGAGTCAAAGACGTCAATAACATCCTGGATACCCAAAGAGTTAGAGGATACCTCGGCGGTCAATGACCCGATAACGGGTAGATTGATATAGCCACGCTTTGGTTGCGCTGCGGGGTTTAGTTGCATACGGGTACTGCTACCGTCCATAAAGTAAGATGAGCGCATATACTGCGCTTGCATGGCTGTGGGGAGAAGAAAAGAGATGCAAATCCCCAGAAGTAAAAGCTTTCTCATTGTGCTTCGTAAATTGTGGATTACTGTTAATGATTACTTATATTTGTTGTTGCAAAGTTAAAAGAACTATTTGTTATATCAAAATTATATAATAAATAAAAATTGAATAAGAAGCTGCCTTCATGGCTATGTGGCTTTATAATTGGATTGAGTGGGAAAAATAAGATGATTGCGGCCTATAGGCACATGTTATTTTATCCGCTCTCCTTTGCAATTCAGTAGCACGCCGTAATCATCCTGAGATTCACAGAGATATAGATCTGCTCCCACAGCGGTGATGGCACTATATGAAGGCGGTGTGATGATTTGACCATCCGGCGACATCAGGCCGTACCACCCCTGTTCTGCCTGATAGCACATACATCCGGCGATTGCCTGCATATGGGTTGGTTCATTATCTTCCGTTTCACTTATTACTTTGCCATTATCATCGTAGTTTTTTGTGGTGCTATAGCGTAATTCATTTGTCGGATAGGTGATTTTCTCTACATTGCTGATGTAGAAGTCATCGATGAGATTGCCTTGCAGATCATATTGACGCATAGTGTGGTCCTGCATCGTGCCAAAGATAATACCGTCATAAATCCAGTAACTTGCTTTGGTGTAAGGAATGACAGTATTTAACTTAGTGTTCATCACTGTTTCTGCTATGCCGTTATTTACTATCAGTAACGTGTCATATTGTTGGATAGAGAAATATTGCGGTTCTAAAATCCATTTACCGGTGGGATCTATCAGTCCTACTTTATCTCTACATTCATTATGTACCACACAAAATCCATTGTGGAACACATATCCCTCCATACCTGGAATATAGGGTTGATGATTGTCGATAATCACTTTGCCGGTCGGATCGATAAATTTTATCCAACCATTATCATCAACTGAGGCCAATCCATCGGAGAATATCCATGCGTGATTATATCGGGGCTCTATGGCTATTTTACCATTGAACTTATTGAAGTATCCACGCTGTTTACCGTCACTATAACATATTAGCGAATCATTACCCAGAGGCTTAGCTATCCACAGAATGTCTTTTAATGTCTTGTTACCATCATGGTCGATGACATATCCCTTTTCATAGTAGCCCGTACGGCAAAAGGTTGCGTTGCGTGAAAGATATTGTGTATAGACATCTTCCGGGGCATTGGTAAATGTAATGTCATAGCGGTTACACAATGTTTCAAAAAAACTGCAGCTTGCAGCAATAGTGCATAAAATTACAAATAAGGTGAAGCAGGTGCCGACGATACGGCGCAGGAGTTTTCCATACCTTGAGTCATCTTTCATTCCCAAGACTACTGTAATCCAATTGGCAATGCCGGTCAGAATGCCGGTCAGCCCATGCCAAAACAAAATAATTGCTCGTTTCATTTTTAATCCTCCATTTCATAGTGATAGGAAATATTATTCTCATCACAGAATTCTTTTAATCGGATAATATCATTATCCGCATCAGGTTTCCATTAATAATTCTATAATCTGCCATAAAAGATTTTTTCTTGCACCTCTTCTTCATTCTTACTGTAATTTTGAAATTCTTTTTCAAAGGGTTGGAAATTCCCGTTTGGATTATGCTTATGCCCGGCATTGTGGTCGTCAAGAATTGCAAAAACTATTTTCTTGAACCGATTCTTGAACTCCGCTTCATCCATTACTTCGTGGAAAATTCGTGCGACGTGGGCAGGTGGATTACGAAATGCTCCACATCCCATAGCTCCAAGCACGAGGGAATCATTATTGTTGGCAAGTGCAATGCGGAAGATAGTACGCATCTTGTTCTTCGTGGCATCCACAAGATACGGTACAATCAATCCGTCCGTATCCAGTTCCGGACGATTGATGGCAGGGACGGCTATGAAGTCAAGGTAATACGGTTCTTCAAGCAAAGGATAACCATCAGTTTCTGTTCCACGAAACACGCAGGCTTGAGGAGTATAAATGCCGCCCCAATTACGGTCGAGAGGATATTGGTCGGTTGATTTGTTCAAGCCATACTCCTCGGCATAAGATGCAAACTGAAATAGCGAACGAAAAAGATTAGTACGACGGAACAGGTTCTCTTCTTGAGCTCCTGCACCGCTATATACGCCACCACCCGGATTTTGTCGGCTTGCCATATTCAGTACAGCGGGATGAAGACCCTCATCCAATAATGACTTGGCAGTAACCAATGTATCGCCATTTATAACATGAACGATGGTTTGTATTTCCGCTTGAGTATGGACTGATGATATCTGCTCACAATAAAATTTAGTATGGTGTATCATCGAATCTTCGCCTGCAATCTGTATGGTTTTGCCTGCTGAAATATATCCACTGTTACTTATGCGTGTGATTGTATCTTGAAATACTGCCACACGTAGCCTGCGTAGTTGGTCTCTGTCCTTGTTTTGTGAAGCAAGTAGGAATTCTTTTTTCCATATTTCAGCATTCCATGTATTTGTCATAAGTTTATATGTTTAAATTCAACAATCCTAAAATTGCTATCGATATTTATCTTACTTCCGGTAGGATGTTGTTTTGCTGAGGTACAGGTCATCAGCGATATGCAATATCACATCGTGCAGTTCCAAGTCGTCTTTGTAGAATTGTGGTATTGCATCGTAACCGATGGCAGCACCCAACAAGTTACCGGTCACAGCACCTGTGGAATCACTGTCACCTGCATGATTCACAGCCGCAATCATAGCTCTTTCGAAGTTCCCAAAATAGGTCAAAGCACAGTAGATGGCTATGGCGGCGGTTTCTTCAGCCACCCATCCGCCACCCAACTCGTCTTCGATGGCGCGTACATCATCTGTCGGGATATCCGACAAAAGGACCGCTTTCTTTATCAAGAAAACAAATTTTTCTACTTCTTCGGTATGGTTGGCAAACATTCGTTGTGTGGATTCCAACCCTTCCTGAATATAGTTTCTGAATGTCTCCTTCTCCGGATGCTCGTCGGTAGCCAGACGATAAATGATATGGGCTGTAAAGGCTGCCGGAATAAAACCTAACGGATGCTGGTGAGTAAGTTTTGCGGCATCCGCTGCAAGGCGGTCAAGAGCATCTATATCTGATATTCGCCCTTGGGCTACACCGTATAGAGGAATGGAGGCGATGCGCATAACGCCACCACACCCCTTACTGTTATTATGGGAATCTCTTCCGGCAATAATGTCAGAAAGGGCAGTGAGGCAGGTATTGCCGGGGGCTCTGCGTTGATTCAGTTCTGGGATATCTCCGATCCAACATTCCTTAAAACGCTTGTTTCTCCTGCCTGATTGCGTATAATACCACTCTATGTAAGCTTCGCAAATACTTGGTATGAGAGCATTCCCTTTTTCTTTTGCATTCAGAATGCCACAGGCTGTAAACAGTGTCATTTGTGTATCATCAGAAACCCAAGCCTTTCCGGTAGGACAGTCTTCGCCCTTCCACCATTGCCTGGTGTCAAGACGGGTAATTCCTGCGTTCCCATATTTCCTTTGAATACCTGCATACGAGTCTATAAATTCTACAGGATAGCCTAAAGCATCGCCTATGGCTCCGCCTATCAATGAGCCGCGTATTCTGTCTTTTTGTATTTTCTCGTCCATACTATTATATCTTTTTATTGTCAGTTTGCTATGCTGTTATTGATTTGTTTGCTTGAGATTTGCAATAACATATCTTCTGGTTGTTGATATATTAGTTGCATTATACGGGGTATGCAAGCATCGATTGCGTTATAACAAGTGTGTATCATTGCATTTAGAATCGGGTAGTTGATAGCGCCGTTGTCTGTATTGACCATCATCGTAGATACGATTTCTCCGTCTTCTTCGTCCATGCTGAGGCATATTCCGGGAGTTTCATTGTTCATCTTGTTCAGAAGAAGTATGGCGGCGGTTCTTTTCTCTTCCGGAACTTTGACCGGCATAGGCATGTGGCATCTCATCCAGTCGTTTTCTTCGTTGTACAGAATGAAGGCTCTTATGTTCATGCCGTTACTTGTCATGCCAAATGTAAAGAAGTGGTTTTCTTCGTCACATTGATAATCTGCGCCAACGCTTTCCAGGAATTCTTGAAGGTGTATTCTTAAGGGTTTTAGTGTTGTTGTTTCCATGATTGTTTCCTTTCTATTATAGAGTCCTACGATATTAGTTCATATTTACATTCGGGGAACCATCGTTCCAGAATGTTATTTACTTCCGATTCAATTTCAGGGGTAATGTATTTGCACACCTTTTGATAGGCAATGGTTAGTGATACTACTTCGTCTATCCAGCCGATGATGGGTAGGCGTTTAGCCGAAATTAAATCAATGGGGAACACTAAATAGGAGATTGCAGATGCAATGAGTAGCTTGTCTGATTTGGGAGTATCTGGGCTTTTCATTACATAATACAATAGGAGTAAAGGGCGTGCGCTTACTCTTCCTGCTCTTCTGGCATAGTCGCCAAGTTTTTCCCATAATAGGGGGTAGTTGATGAGGCTTTGCTTTTTCATATAATTTCATTTTAACTGTTTCTTATATAGAGGCTGAATCTTTATTTTTCTTGCAGATAAAACGAAATTTAACTATTATAGGCTTATATAGTTACTAAACCATTTGGTAATGATGAACTAAAAAAGTCGGTTTATTCTAATTTTTCTTGATTATTTTTCTTATATTATTAAGAACCCTTCCATTATTGGCTTTGCTATTTCCGGTTCTTTTATCAACCAATCCATTGTCAATAGTGCAGCAAGATAGTTCATGCACTTGTGTTTCTGATTGGTGAACCACGTGTTCCTCAACATTATAGTGTTGATATGCGTGAAGGCCTTCGTGAATTAAAGTTTCAAGTATTTTATCCAATATCGCAGGATTCGTACCAGGCAGTTCAAACATTGATTCGTTTATAGCAATGTAACCGTTGAGTTGATAGCCAGACAAGCTTGCCTCCATTTGTTCGGAACGGATATTTGTTGCAGGACGATGGCTATCATTGTTCTAAGGGAAGTGCTACTTATTCTTTTTGCCAATCATTTTAAAAAGCCCCCAAAATAGCAATATTACTACTGCTGCTATTATTATATAAAGAGGCTCGGTTTCGCTAATTTCCAATAGTGCCATAAATATTTATTTTTAATGTTATATTACCTTGTTCCCAATCTTTTAGCTCACAAGAGTATTTTAAGGCCAAGTCAATGGTGTCTCTTTCCATCTTACACATAGCTTTAATTTCTTCATCAGTGTAATTCAGATTAGTTATACACATCCGGCAGAAACGTTGAGCCCAACAAGAAGAACAAAGCCTATTCTTTCTATCCGTAAATTGATTCAGTAGAGTGTATGAGAGCTCTGAATTGATGCCATCTTTTATGTTACCCATCTTTAAGTTACCACTGAACTTTTCACAGGCATATAAATCTCCGTCAACGTTTATAAAACAAGAGAAAAGCTTTTGAAAGCAAGTCTCTATTTTCAATTCATTAGGTAGCTTCAGATAGTTCCGATTATCAACTATATCTATCAATTCCTGAAAGCATCCGGCAAGGATTCCCTTTTTGCCTGTTTGGTATGCATAGAAAGCCTTTTGATAGAATTTATCTTTTATTTCCCATGTATCGTATGTACGCGATTGGTCAGAAAAATTAGGGATAATATGAGATATGTGTATTGGGTAATGGCCTTTTAATACAGGTTCATTATCCCACACTTCATCAAGATGTATGACATCATTCCACGAATATATCGTGGACAGAAACCGCACTTGATTCTGGTAAATTTCTGGATATTTTGTCTTGAAAAGTTCTAAATTCTTTATGATAACATCATAAGATCCATTTCCTGATATTGTTCTCCTATGCTTATCGTGCATAAACTTATTCCCATCTAGCGTAACATTGACAAGAAATTTATTGAATGTACATATCCAATCAACGACAGTTTCAGTTAGGGCTAAACCATTTGTAGAAAGCGAGAATCTTATTTTTTCAGCAAACTCTTTTTTAAGCTCTGAAATAATCCAATTTATTTTCTTTCTTGCCAATAAAGCTTCGCCACCATAGAAGCAAACAGTAATTTCTGATGCTTCCTTGTCTGCATGTTTTTTTATAAATTCTACTACACTTCTTAATGTCTCGTAAGATATTTCTTTTTCATTATGAGCTCTCAGATTTCGGTAATCTCCCGAAAAACAACAATATGAACACCTTAGATTACATTGCTGAGTCATCTCGATGGTGAATTTTGCTATCTTAGAAGAATCAAGGGTCATAGGAGCAGTAAAATGAACAATAGGAAATACCTGTTGTTCTTTATCTAAAGACCAAAGATATATCCTATTGTCTTTAACCTCGTACCATAGAAGTTTACCCGATGTAGTGGAGAATGTATGCATACGATTCTACTTTAACCATTGTCTACTCATTAAGCATGGAATCCAAAATTTGCATTATTGGAAACATCTCCGGTTATGGCCTTGCAAGCGGGCCAACAATCAGATAGGCCTAATTGGGGGGCTTCTTCTGTCGTTTGTGAACTAGGGTTATTATAAGGATCGTCAACGTTGCTCATCTCTTCCTCAATAGATGTTCCTAATAATCCACTGTTCTCAATATTATCAGCAATCATGTCAGCTTTAATTATGACAGCTTGGGCTTTTCCGTTCATCATGTCATTGTAAGCTGATACAGGGTCGTCTGACTCATATAATACATGAAAAAGTTCGCGTTCAGAGTAAGAATGACATCCCCCTTCTGATATATTATGAGCTAAGTAATCACTAAATCCGGCATTTCGTAGCTCTTCGTATGATGGAATTGGATGTTCATCATCAAATCCGGAACTGAAAGGACTGTGGCTACTAGAACCCAAAACATCAGTTGTATCTTCATAGATTGGATTTTCCATGCCGTCCTCTAATGGTATCATTTCATCCATGTTCATATTAAATAGTTCTTTTATTAAACAATTGTTTTAACTATCACAACTTAAGGGCATATCGTCAATCATGCTTTCTGAGCTATAATCAAAAAGATCACCCATTGGTTGTATATCTGTAATGATGTCATTATCAGTGAATTCTACATGAGACCAGCTGTCATCTATATCGTCTATATTAAAAGAATCATCTAATGTCTCAAAACTATCACTATTGAATGCATAATTGAAATCATCGTATGATAAATCATCTGTTATGCTTAGCAGATGCCCATCTGAATAGTAGGGGACATACCCTAAATCATCTACTTGCCAGATATCGGTAAACTCATTGTGAAATGGGAATTCTTGAACCGAGAAATCAGTTGCAAAATTTGATATTTGCATACAATGATTTTCTGCATCATACTGGTAAGGTGCAGCTTCATCTGTTGCCATCATGAAATATTTAGAATCCTTCCATGAGTGAGCAAACTTTTCAAAGTCATATTCCATAATAGAACCATTACCTGGGTCTGTTAATACAACTGTAGAATTCTCAGGGTTTAGAGGGTCAATATTGACACTTGTAACGATTAAGGCATGGTCGGCATTAGTCAGATTACGATAATACTCATATTCTGCTGAGCCTGGTTCGGCCCAAAGTTCATGTGCATCAACGCCGACAATAACTCTATGACCATCCTTTAGTTCATTGATAAGGTCATATACTGAATCACAATGCTGAGAATGTGTTCCGATATTACATGTCTCTAATAGGTTTCCAACATCGCTTGGTTTGGTACCATTACCATGATACCAGCCTTGCTCTGTTGCATATGCAGTTAATTCCTCCTTGGGAATCTGAATTCCGAAATCTCGTAATATCATCTCTTGGCTACGAATAGCACAAATTGGCTCCTGACCTTGGAAGATATTATAGTCGAAATCTGTCTGAGTTACTTTTGGTCCGAATGTTAGCATATTAAAAATCTTCTTTATTACCCATAGATAGGTAATAGAATGCGTTATTCTTTTATGATTTTTTTAGCATGTGAAGACAACTTTTCCCCAACTTCTTTTTTAATAGACTTAGGATATTCAAGCTCAAAGTATTCTATCTTAATACTCTTTGCATTTCTTTAGTATAAGTGGCATATGATTAAGAATAAAAACGGTGTTTCAATTAGTATCGTCTTATAATTTTATAATCATACCCAGACAAGAACTGTATTGTATTTTGATATCTTGAGATCCAGCTACTGCTGATTTACTAACACCTCTAGTTGTAGTAGCTGATTTTGAATAGGGCGAGTTAATTTTGTTGTTTTGAGCCGTTATGCTTTATTGCTTTTGCTGCTTGTTTGCTAACAACTTTACCAACTTTCACCCAACTTTGAGCCATTATAGGTTGACTTGAAAATCACACTAATGCGACGAACATTGTAGATAGTAAATTTTTAAATCGTTTCATATTAGTCAAATTTAAATATTGGTATTTGTAACATCAAGAAAACATGATTTGTCTTCATTTGAAGCTATCTTCTCAATAACCTCTACGGGGATGTCTTTAATGTTCCCGAAATATTTGATACGAATTTCTTTGGGTTCATTTTCATAGACATAAACAAGAACGACTTTATAATAGAAGAGCTCATCAGTAATGTGAAGTTCCTTTTTTACAGGAATCCCTTTAGCATTCTTAAGTGTAAAATTGTAGAGATTCTTGAAGTCAACTGTATTAATTATATCTCTTTCATTCAAAGAATAAAGATTGTTAAAGTCGGATAGTTTAATATCAACCTCACCTGTTCTATCTAATCTACTCTTAACAACGCTTGGAATATTCGTCAATTCTCCGAGATCAAGAGTCTTTTTAAATTTTTGATATTTCCCATTGCCCTTATTATAATAGGTTTCAATCAAAACACTCGTTTCTATTCTACTCTTAACCTTAATAGAAAGAGAACCATAATCAGGCATCCCATAACCTCTATTCTTGGCCTTATCAAGTTGGGATACCACTTCAGATTTTAACTTGTAGAAGTCTAGCTCTGCATATTTATAACAATCAGCCACTACTTCAAATATTTCTTTTATAAATGAAAATAATTCGCTCATAATTATTTGATATTAATGTAATTAATTCGTTTACTGATAACATGCAACAAGAATGTATTCATCTTCTTCCAATGCTTTTTTTGCCTCGTCGGTAAGACTATCCCATTCAATTTCAACGCCTTCATCAGACTCGTCATAATACTCTTCAACTTCATCATTTTTCAGTAGAGTAACAAATCTTTTAAATAGTCGATTGCCTTGCCTAATTAAGATACCTACAGCTCTTGTTGCACGTTTGATTCCTTTCCAGACTTGTTCAAACCAGCTTTTAGCACTTTCCCAATATTTAGACAGTGCTTTACCGATGAAATATCCTGCAACGCCACCTATTGCAGCTGCTCCTAAATAATATAGTAAATCTAACATACTCTTCTAAAATTCTGATGGGTCAATATCTCCTTTTTTTACAATAACTTCTTCGTGATATTCCAATTCATTCTTAAGTCCTTCTGGAATATCATCCTCGTTAACCTCTTCTTCTTCGTATTTAACCTTGTAAACTTTACCATTTTGGTGACGTTTGTAAAGTATAAACATTACCTTTCCAAGTCTCCTGGTAGCAACTATAATCTTTTTTACGATTTCAATTGCTCCTAATAAGGCATAATAGAAAAATTTTAATGCAAACTTCCAAATTTGTTGAAAGATATATGCAGCAAGCGCAAGTATGGCTGCAACAATAATAAAAACGCCCATAATCTTTAATTTTTATTTAATTCGTTTTTAACCTTTTCCGAAATATCTTTAGGATTGACTTCTTCCTCTTGTTTTTTACAGGATTAGCCTCTTGTAAGTCATTCAAATACTTAGTTAGTACCATATTCGCTACTTCCTTCGTGATAGCAGGGTATCTTCCAGATGTTAATTGAGTACAGAACATAAGGGTCAATTTTCTTATATCACCACCAGTTATATTTAAAGATTTTTCTTTTGAAAGGTCAATTGCTAATTCTGAAAGTTCCCTGTATGATATCTCTTTAGGAACATTTTTCCCTAGATGTAATTGCCATATTTTCGTCATTTCATGAAGGCCTGGTGCAGGAACTTCAATATTCCAAAGTATTCTTCTTACGAAAGCCCGATCATAACTTTTGAAAAAATTAGTAGTAAACACAACTATTGCTGTACTTCGATCTAATATGTTGAGTAGATGAGATTTTATCATATTGGATGTCTCAGAATTAGCTCCTCCTGTTTTGCGAGCACTAAGAAGTCCATCTGCTTCGTCAAATAGTATTACACAGTTTTCATTAACAGCTGTTTCAAAAAGTGCAGATATATTCTTTTCTGTATTACCTTGTAAACTATCCATTAATGAAGAATATGATGCTTGAATTAGCTTCATCCCTAATGATGCTGCTATCGCTTCTGCCGCAATACTTTTACCAGTTCCTGGAATTCCCCATAGGTTAATTCCTATACAACCTTTCCCTTTCATAAATCTATACAATTCCCAATCGTTTATGATTTGGTCTTTGTTTTTACAAAACGATACAATATCGGCAAGTTGTTCTTTTAAAGAATCTTGGAAAACTATTTGATCCAAAGTCCATTCTGGTTCAATTGCTACAAATGAAGTCTTTGATCCACCTTTTTTAGTAGAATCCTCTGGCTTGTCTTTTTCAATGAATGTATATCCCATGTTAATAACGTTTTATAATGTATTCACCTTTATTGATAGACTCTTGAACATCTTCTGGACATAAACTGAATAGGTAGGTCTTATAGCCTATACGTTTCTTTCTTATTTTACCATCTTTATAACTACGGTAAAGAAATGGCGCAATTCTGTTTTCATCCACTTTGGCCAAAACCAAAATTGTTTTAACTACATCGTCAGAATTGACGATTTCAGATGTGGCGGCATTTTCACAACTAGAACAATAGTCTGTAAAAGTCATTTTGCCAATTTTGCTTTTCCGATAAATAGCAATAGCCGCACCTCCTGCTGCAATGATTGATCCGATTATCAGATAATTCCAATTCATAATCAAAATATTAAAGTTTCTTCTTCTGTTAATTCATTCTGTAATTTATCTAGTCGATCATACCTACATATAATAACCCCTGGGTCATTATTCTTGAAAATGTATTTTATCTTCCTAAAATGAAGAGGTCGATTAGTTGTTATTTTATAACTAAAACCATCCTTTGTGTTTAAATACTTTTTCCCATCTGCATCATAAACAAGCAATTCAAATAGTTTATAGCCCTCATGCTTTATATATAAAGATATGCTATTGAGATTGAATCTATCACCATGACCATCTATATAGTTTCGAAATTCATCTATATATGTTGAAATATCTAGTCTGTCAATATTGATAAAATCAACATATTCATTATTTATTATTTTTTGATCACTCCACTCATACAACTCCTCTTTTTGCTGTTCTGCATTAACATATGTTACGACATCTTCATATGATCTAGTATTGACGGTTTCATTTTGTGATGGAATATATGTTTCATGAAAGACTTTTAGCAACTGTTTTTTTATATCTTCTATTTGCTTTTGATCCACATAATTTTTAATTGACTTAATGTATTCGATATAACTATGGAAATCTTTAAGTGTGGGTATCTTGTTTAAACATAATTTATCTTGAGCAAAAGCTATATATTGATTATTATATATGTTAATATTACTTGTTGCCTTTTCAAGAAGTTCTGGAAGTCTTGGGGGCAAAGAATATACTCCCCAAAAATATTTATCAGCAATAAAGCCAATCAGACTTTCAAGATATGGAACGAATTCCTCAATGGTTGTATTGATGAAATCGCTTGATATTCCATCTTTTATATCTTTATTGTAATCATAAGAAAAAATTCTTTTTGAATATTTAAGGCCGTTTCCATGAGGTATATATATTCTGAATGGTTCGTCGGAGTCTTTTCCCATGCCCCATAATTGTACTCTAAATTGAAGCCATGAACCAGAATCAGGATCAGAATCATAATCATAATCAAAATAAGGTGTAATAACAACAACGGGAATATTCTTAAGCTTTACTTTAAGAAGATCTATATCAACAAGATTTATCTCGTCAGGAACAGATATTCCATGGCGCATAGTTCTACGATTCCATCCACCACCATAATAAACCACAGGATGCGTTGTTTGAGCATTCCAATTGTTATTCAATTCAGCTTCTAATCGTAGATCAATATCATCATAGAACATTGCATTAAACCACTCACAGTTCGACGGGGTGAGTATACAATGCATATTTACTGATTGTGTTGTTCCATTGAATAAACTTCCAAAAGATTCGCCTTTCATTACAAAAGGTAAAACATTAAGTGGCCAATTTTGTATGGCAAAACTGTGAGCGAAATTTTCCAGCAATGCATCATAATTATTATTTATATCCTCAACACGTTCTTTATGAACTTCAGCTTCAAGTTCTAGAGCAAGCCGAGCGGACTCTGCTTGTAATTTACGCATTCTCTCAAAATCATGTTCTGCTGCAGCTTTCTGAAATTCGCGTTGTTTCTCTTGAATCTCAGCGTTTTTTTTACTTGTGGCATGCTGGGTGAAAAACTGCATTCCAATACTTGCCACCATCATTGTTACTGGATCCATATTACTATCTGCTTAAAAAGTAATCGTTATGTGTCAAACATTGAAGCTCTTTTGATGCTTTATTTGCAATTAGTCCCAACTTCTTTATTTCTTCAGGATTAAACAGGTGGGTTGGACAATCTGCCTTGTCCAGCAATTGTTCCATTGCTTTATATTCATTAAGTATAAATGAACGCAATTCCTTATTTTCATCCTTTAACAAATTGTTTAAAACATCTTGGTTGTTTTTTAAGAATTGAGGCAATGTTGGCGTTCGTCCTTGTGACATAAGCATATAACTGTCTCGTGCGCATCCAGATACAATTGTTGATATTAACGCCATACGACTTTCTATTGCTTTCTTTCCTTCCCCGGTAAAACTCTGTGGTGATGCCAAATAGTTAGCAGGACAGGGTATGGAAAATAATGGACGAATCAAAGGCTTTGCATCTGATTGTGCGTCCCACATTGATGCTGTGAAATGTATAGACCCACCTTGAAAATTAGGAGAAATAACCAATGTCGGTATATTGCTCATAATAGCATGTAGATTTAATATTGCTGAATTGTGAGCAATATCTTTGTTACACCATCTACGGTATTCAACATTGCCTATCAACAGGCTGTTTTTATCAAGTTCATTGCATATATCATTGTAATTTAATGCAGCCTGTTTAGTATGTAACAGCACAACATTTAATGGACAATTACTATATTCCTGTTGTTTATAATTCTGCGCAATATCCAAGAGTATTGGAATCGCTTGTTGCTGGATTGGAAGACTTTTGACAAAAAAAGTCTTCAATTCCTCTGTGCGGTGTTGTAATATTGTTTGGTCAAATCTTTCTTCGGCACGATATTTACGAGCAACAGCCATCTTTGCTCTCATACTAGCAACTTTTTCAGCTTCAAGTTCATCTTGAAACTCCTCTCTTGCATTGCGTAGTTCTATTTGATGTCGTTGTGAGATATCTGCCTGCTTATCTTGTTCACTGCGTCTCTCAAAACCAAAGACTGTTTGAAGAGCTGACGTAATCAGCATATAAGGGCTAAAACATGCTTCTCTACTCATATTCTATAAGTCGTTAAATTCAAGTGTGTCTAAATTTTCAACACCATCTTGGTTTGTTAAATGATTGTCAATATTCTCTGTTGCATCCTCTGAGAATCCAGGATGGTTTAATACATCCTAATCCTCGTTAATCGGTGAATCCACATCAGTGCCTTCAGCATCTGTTGTGTCATCAATTGGTTCTGCTGCGCATGCTGCAACTTCAGGATAATCAAAATTATTGTCGTCGAAGTAATTATCTTCTATAATTGGTAATTCAAAATCAAGAGATGATAACTCATCTGGAAGCATTAACTCTATAGATTCACTATTGGTCATCGAATCATCGATAGCTTGACAATTCAAAGCAATATCATGCATTGCATCATCAGTAGCAATGATCGTTTCTACTTTATTCATATGCTCTTGAGAAAGATTCCCATCAAGGAAAGCTGCAAATTCTTCAACACTTACAGGTAGCATGAATTCATTATCCATTGTTTGCCTCCTTTCTTTGAATTATCTGGTATTGTTCTTTTGCCAGCTTATGTTTACTATAATAATTCTCCATTGTCATTCCTAATGCTTTTGCTGTTTCCTCATTCGTATTCTGTTCCAAATAACGCAAGCGAATTAATTCACTATAACGCTTGTTCGGCATTTGCTTCAATAATGACATAGCATCATTACGATTGAGTTTTGAAAAGTCTAATTCTAAAGAGCCGTAAATTGAGTCATTCCTGTCATCTTCATCTGAATTATTCTCATTTTGATGCGTAATTTTTTCATATTTGGGCATTCTTTCCTTGATTTCAAACTTTTTGTAGCAGTAAAAGAGGCAAGAAGATTTCAACCAACTGGTCAATGTACTTTCTCCTCGGAAGTTCTCCATTTGACATTTGCCAGTAGTTTTACTTGGTGATAGCACTAGTAAATAAATCTCATCAATAAACTCCTTGCAATTTTCACAGTCAGTGTAATAATTGTCGAAGATTGATTTAAAGAGAGGATAGCATTGCTTATAAAAGAACTTACGAGTCGTTAGCTCGTCTCTCTTTATTAAAGCTTTAGCAAGTTGCAAATCTTCAGTATATATCTGTTTAACTGTCATCATTAAATATTGGATTTTAAACTATGATTTCCCATAAATATTTGGCATATAATGGTCTGAATATCATCTTGATGGCAATGCCATTTGTGATGAGTCCGATGATTGCTCCTACAAGGGGGCCTATTATTAATTGTGTTTTCATATTCCTTTCCTTCTTTGTTAAATTAGAAGGTAGTACGGCTTCAATAATTTAGCTGCCACCTGGTATTTAACTTCTTTTGTGTTAAGACATAAGAGCTATATTATATTTTTTCAAAAGTAGAATAATAATATTCTGCATGCAAACTGCGATTTGCCAGAATGATCTTATCTTGTTGAAAAGATGTCTTATTGTGACTAAAAAAAGGATTATTCGGATTGTTTTTATTGAGAGATTGGATCGTATAATGCAGAAATTGAGTGCACACGAAAGAACTTGCACTATTGAAATCCGGCCTGTTTGAATAAAACCATGCATCAATCTTACCCGGTAAAGACGTTTGCTACCGTATAGCACGCCTTTCTCTTTGTATTCATATACCTTTTTCTTTGCTTCCGTCTTCTTTATTTTGTATTGACCACGTATGTGAAGCACGAGATTTACAGTCGTGAAGCAGGATATTCACAGCCGTGAAGCAGGCGATTTACAGCTGTGGTAAATGCTAAATATTGACTGTCAGTGAAATAAACATGCAGTGCTAATCTAATAAACATAAGCGGTGATACCTATAAACACTGTTTCCGAACCGGTGAAAGCAAGTGGCAAACAGAATGAAATATGGAGTGTAGGTAAATTTGCCTGCACTTTGTTTCTCTTTGCCTACACCATCGCTAAATGCCGATAAACAGGGCGATGTAGCGCATGAGTGTAAGCGTGTAGGTAAAAATGGGCATAAACTCCTGTTAGAGCTGCTTGAGTTCAAGTTATAAATGCGACAGCTTTTCTGGAGAATTTGATAAAAATATTGTTGTATATCACCGAAAAACAGTATGTTTGTGCGAATAAATTGCTTGATTCTCGTACTATGTGGAAAATAGCGTGGATTGAAAGACTACTATGCATTGTAATAATAGCATTTATTGCCTTGACTGCTTGTACACCTCACAAACAAAAAATGGAACAAAGTGAGATGCAGGCATTCGAAGCTTTTTTTGATGCGGATGGAGATTCTGTGTCCATTACTCCTCGGAAAGTACGTACACAAGCATTGCAGAAGATGCAGGAAGCTAAGGATAGCCTGGTGCGCTATAATTATCTGGCAGTGGCATCTAAAACTTGTTTGATGTCTTCCGATATCGATTCTGCCCGACTCTTGACACGACAGATTGAAGATTTTACAATGAAACAGCCCTTCTCTGCGCAACTGGCAGACTTAAAGTCCGAGTGCTATAATATGAAGGGAAATGTGTATGCCCGTACAGGATATATGGACTCTGCGGAAGTGTATTTCCGAAAAGCTTATGAACAACGGATGCAAGGTACAAAAATAGAGGTGGTGCCGGATATCCTGATGAATCTTGCTGATGCCAGTAACCGTTTGGGCAGATTGGATGCAGGAGCTGCCTGGTACAGGAGGGCATTGATATTGTGTGATTCGTTAGATATCGTCTCTACCAAGAAACCACCTATTTATTATGGATTGGCACAGATCTATGTAGCTTTGCGCGATTTTGATCAATGTGATTATTATTATAATCTTGCAGCCGGAAGCTACGAAAGCATGCTGCCTTTTGAGAAGCATTTCTACCTGAACAACCGGGGTACCTCCTATTACTATCGGGGAGATTACGAAACTGCCATCAGCTACTTCAGGAGGGTTATCGATCTTACGAAAGATTATCCGGATATGCTTTTTGAACAAAATCTGGGTTGGCTGAATTTAGGCGATTGTTTCCTGCAAGTGAATGAAGCTGATTCTGCTGCAAAATATATCAGTAAATGCCAACCGTTTTTCAAGAAAACAGGTATACCGACTGCTCTCTACTATATTGATACGCAGAACGTTGAATTAGCTCTGATCCGAAAAGACTTATCCCAGGCGCAACGTATATTGACGGGAAGCGTTGCTCCTCCGGACATTGATCCGGATATGATACATATACGTAACAAATATCTGCAACAATACTACGAAGAAACAGGGAATTATCGGAAAGCTTATTTCTATCTGAAAGAGAATAACCGGATGGATGACTCTGTCCGTAACGAACGTGTAGAGATGCGTACGGCGGATCTGGCCTTGCGCTATCAACAGGACTCTACCGTGATGGCGCAAAAAGTCTTTATCAGGGAAAAGGAAAACGAAGTGCTTGAACTGCGGCAGACAAAGACATTCTGGATTGCTCTTTCCATTATAACTTTAATGGTGGTTGGCTTTATCTATACGTACAATAAGAAAAAGCGTGCTCTATTGCTTGCCCAAAATCGCCGTACTGTTTCTACTCTCCGTCTGGAAAATATTCGTAACCGCTTGTCTCCCCACTTCATTTTCAATGTACTTAATCAGGAAATGGCGGAAAGGAAAGCGGAAGAACATCAGGAACTGCCTTCTTTAGTCAAACTGATGCGACGTAATCTGGAACTGGCAGAGCAATTGTGTGTTACTTTAGAGGAAGAGCTGGACTTTGTGAAAACCTACATTGACCTGGAACGCCGTTCTTTGGGAACAACTTTCCATCCGGTGATAGAGATAGGGGATGGTGTGCACCCCGGACAAGTTCAACTTCCTTCTATGCTGATACAAATTCCTGTAGAGAATGCCGTAAAACATGCTTTAAGGGGAAAAGAGGGAGAAAGGAATTTGTGGATTATCATCAGTAGTCAGGCGAATGGAACCTGCATTAAGATAAGGGATAATGGGGGTGGTTATCGTATGAACAGCCGGAACAAGGGGACCGGTACAGGTATGAGGGTTATTATGCAGACTATCCAGATTCTGAACATGAAGAATAAGGAGGCGATAGATGTTGCTGTACATAATGTTCTTTTGCCCGGTGGTGAGGCCGGATGTGAAGTTACCTTTTTGTTACCCGATAAGTATGATTATAAAATATGATATATAATCTCGTTTTTGGTACGGATAGGATGGGATATTGACGAATAGGCCATAAAATAGCTTGGATGGTTTTGCCCAAGGATTGAATAATGGCTATATTCGCCAGAGAATACATGAAATAAACATGGATAAATACAAAGTTATAATAGTTGATGATGATGATGTAGCACTTGAGAGCTTAAGTTTCGAGTTGGGCAAGGATGCGCGCTTTTCTCTGGAAAAAACAGCCCGAAATGGTAAACAGGGAAAGAAAGCGATTCTCAAGACACGCCCGGATCTGCTTTTTCTGGATGTTGAAATGCCGGATATAACCGGAATGGAGTTATTGCAGGAGATTCGGGATGATATTTCGTGGAATATGAGAGTCGTCTTTTATACTGCTTACGACAAATATATGATACAAGCCATTCGTGAATCCGCGTTCGACTATCTGCTGAAGCCATTTGAAGAACAGGAACTGAAAGATATACTTGCACGTTTTGTGAAACAGGCTGAAATGGGACAAAAAGCGACATTGCCCATGGGAATGCCACTGCATAGTGGACAGACGTTCATTGTATTTACCCCGACAAATGATATGCGTGCATTGCGTTCTGCTGAGGTTGGCTTTTTCCGGTATTGTTCCGATCGTAGGCAGTGGGAAGTGGTGCTTAATGATCAGCCGCCGTTGGTATTGCGCCGTGGAATGACTGCCGAACAGATAACCCAGTACTCGCCTTGTTTTGTCCAGATACATCAGTCTTATATTATTAATATTGATTATCTGATGATTATTAAGGATAGCAAATGTTTATTGTATCCTCCTTTTGATAAGATAACAGAACTTTTAGTTTCAAGAAAATACAAGAAGGAGCTGCAAGATCGATATTGTTTGTAAATGAAATACGTATTGGTTAGGGAGTCGGCACTTGGATAGTGTTGATAAAGGAAAGAGGGCGCTAAACGTGATGTTCAGCGCCCTCTTCTCCAATTTATTTATTAATCCAAAAGGATATTTCTAATTGTTGGCATAAAATTATTTCATTTCGATACCCTTGTTCTGCAAAGTGACATTCAATACTCTTGCATATTCAGCATATTGCTTGTCAGTCAGTGCTTTTCTCATCAACTTCAAGTTTCCATCAACTGCATTGTGAAGTTTCTTTTAATGTTAATCCTAAACGTTTCATAATACCTAC